>DASWOS010000142.1:0-6489 GCA_036398645.1 Dokdonella sp.
AGCAGCAGCAGATGCGCTTCGTCGTCCTTGTACTGCATGATCGCGAAGCCCGCGATTTCTCCCTTGTCGCGCGCGACCACCACGTTGATCGCCGCGTCGCGCATCACGCGCAGGATGCGCGGTTCGGTCCAGCGCCAGCCGAGGCCGTGTTCGACGAGGTCGCGCGACATCATCGCGATGCGCCGCGCATCGCCGCGCACGGCCAGCGCAATGTCGCGATCGGCGATCACCGCGCCGACCCGGGCACACGCCCGTCCCGAATCCAGGGCCGGAGGTCGACGGCGACAGCGCTGAAATGAACCCGCTTCTTCAACATGGGACGATCGTCTGGCCGCAGCCAACGACGCCAGCGTAGCGCGTTTCTCAAGCGGGCGGCGCGGCGTCGCCCTTGGCGAGGCCGGAATGGCGCACGTCCTTGCCGCGCACGAGGTACAGCACGAATTCGCAGAGGTTCTTGCAGCGGTCGCCGATGCGCTCGAGCGAGCGCGCGCACCAGAGCCGGTCGAGCTCGAGCGGGATCTGCTCCGGCTCGCGCTGCATGCGTTCGACCAGCGTCGCGAACAGGCCGCGGTAGAGCTCGTCGAGGCGGTGGTCGCGGCGCAGCACCTCGAGCGCGAGGTCCTCGTCGAAGCGCGCGAACGCGTCGAGCGCGCCGCGCAGCATGCCGCGCGCGTGGCCGCCGAGCTCGGCGAGGCAGGCGGTGACCTCGCCGCCGCCCTCCTCGCCGACCAGCTTCTCGGCCATTCGCGCGATGCGCTTCGCCTCGTCGCCGATGCGCTCGAGGTCGGCGAGCATCTTGACGACCGACAGCACGAGGCGCAGGTCCGACGCGGCCGGCTGGCGCCGCGCGAGGATGTACGCGCAGCGCTCGTCGATCGCGAGCTCGGCCGCGTTGACCTGCTGCTCGCGCGCGAGGATCGCCGCGATCGCCGCGGCGTCGCGCTCGACGAGCACGTGCATCGCCGCCGCGATCTGCTCCTCGACGAGGCCGCCCATCGCGAGCACCTGGCGGCGGACGTCCTCGATCTCGCTGTTGAACTGGCGGGAGATGTGCTGGGAAAGGTGCAGGCGGTCCATCGTCTCGGGCGCGTCTTCGGTCGGCTGAGGTGGGGAGCGGCGCGTGCCGGTTCAATCGCGGCCGGGAGCGCCGCCGCGCGGCGCGGACGGCCGGCTCATCCGTAGCGGCCGGTGATGAAGTCTTCGGTCCGGCGCTCGCGCGGGTTCGTGAACAGCGCGTCGGTGTCGCCGAACTCGACCAGGCGGCCCTGATGCATGAACGCGGTGAAGTCCGACACGCGCGCGGCCTGCTGCATGTTGTGCGTGACGAGCAGCACCGTGTAGCGCGCGGCGAGCTCGCGCAGCAGCTCCTCGAAGCGCAGCGTCGCCGCCGGATCGAGCGCCGAGGTCGGCTCGTCGAACATCAGGATCTCGGGCTCGACGGCGAGCGCGCGCGCGACGACGAGGCGCTGCTGCTGGCCGAGCGAAAGCTCGAACGCGCTGTCGTCGAGGCGGTCGGCGACCTCGTCCCAGAGCGCCGCCGCGCGCAGCGCGGCCTCGACGCGGCGATCGAGCTCGCGGCGGCGGCGCAACCCGAGCAGACGCAGGCCGTACGCGACGTTGTCGTGGACCGACAACGGGAACGGATTCGGCCGCTGGAACACCATGCCGACGCGCCGGCGCAGGTCGTGCACGAGCGTGTCCTTCGCGTACGCGTCGGTCGCGCCGACCTGCACGCGGCCGCTCACGCGCGCGTCGGCGTTCTCGTCGTTCAAGCGGTTCAGGCAGCGCAGCAGGCTCGACTTGCCGCAGCCGCTCGGCCCGATCAGCGCGGTGATCGCGCGCGCCGGCACGTCGAGATCGAGCGCGTCGAGCACCTGACGGCGGCCGTACCAGAGCGAGAGCCCGCGCACGCGGAGCGCCGGCCCGGCGGCCGCGGCGTGCTCCGCCGGTGCCGGAGACGGAGGCGGTCCGAGCTCGAAATTCAGCATCTCAGAAGTCCAGCGCACGGTAGCGTTCGCGCAAGCGGTTGCGCAACAGGATCGCCGAGAGGTTCAGCACGACGACGACGGCGACGAGCAGCGCCGCGCAAGCATACGCGCGCGGCACGCCGCGGATCGCGTCCGCGCTCGCCAGCGCCGAATCGTAGACCGCGAAGCCGAGATGCATGAACTGCCGTGACGGGTGCAGGTACGGGAACGTCGCGTCGAGCGGCAGCGCCGGCGCGAGCTTGACGACGCCGACCAGCATCAGCGGCGCGACCGCGCCGGCCGCGCGCGCGATCGCCAGCACGAGCCCGGTCAGCAGCGCCGGCCGGATCGCCGGCAGCAGCAGGCGCCGGAACGTCTCGTCGCGCGTCGCGCCGAGCGCGAGCGAGCCTTCGCCGAGGCTCGGCGCGACGCGCGCGAGCCCTTCCTCGATGCTGACGACGACGACCGGCAGCGTCAGCAGCGCGAGCGTCAGCGCGGCCCAGAGCAGGCCGCCGCTGCCGAACGTCGGCATCGGCAGCCGCTCGGCGTAGAACAGCCGGTCGATGCCGGCGCCGGCGCCGTGCACGAGCAGGCCGAGCCCGAGCACGCCGTAGACGATCGACGGCACGCCGGCCAGCATGTTGATCGCGCCGCGCAGCACGCGCGCGCCGGCGCCGCGCCGGCGGTGCAGATACGCCGCGGTCGCGACGCCGAGCGGCAGCACGACCGCGCTCATCAGCAGCACGAGCGTGACCGTGCCGAGCAGCGCCGGCAGCACGCCGCCGATCAGGCTCGACGCCGACGGCGGCGTACCGAGAAAGCGGCCGACGCCGCGCGCGAACGCGCCGAGCCGGGCCAGCGCGCCGAGCGCGTTCGGCTGCGCGAGATCGACCGCCTGCGCCGGCGTCGCGGCGGTCGCGAGCAACGCGGCCGCCTGCGCCGGGCCGCCGCGGCCGAACAGACGCCGGCCGTCGGCCAGCGTCAGCGCGATCGCATCCGCGGGCCGCGTGCGCGCCGCGATCGCGGCCCGCGGCAGGCGCCGGTAGCCGTCGCCGATGCGCTCGATCTCGCTCGTGCGCAGCACGATCGCGGCGGCGTCGCCGCCGGCGAGCTCGCCGACCTGCTCGCGGCCGTCGTGCAGCCGCACCGCCTCGACCGCGGCCGGCCAGAACGGCGCGAGCCCGGCGTCGGCGAGCAGCACGACGAACGCGCACAGCGCGCCGAGCACGCAGGCGGTGAGCCCGGCGATCAGCCAAGTTCCGGCCGCGGCGGTGCGCTGCCGGTTCATGCCGCGCGCGCATCCGCGGCGAGGCGCCGGCGCAAGCGCTCGCGCACGCGGTCGGCGAGCAGGTTCGGCACGACGGTCGCGAGCAGCAGCACGAGCGCGGCGAGCAGCAGCGCGCGATACGCGCCGCTCGCCGGCGCCGCCTCGGACATGCCGAGCGCGAGCTCCGCGCTGAGCGAGCGCAGCCCGGCGAGCGGATCGAAGCCGCCGATCGGCGTGTTGCCGCTCGCCATCAGCACGATCATCGTTTCGCCGAAGCAGCGCGAGAAGCCGAGCAGCGCCGCGGCGACGATCCCCGAGCCCGCGGCCGGCAGCACGATCGAGGTCAGCGCCTGCCAGCGCGTCGCGCCGAGCGCGAACGCGGCCTGCGCGTGCGCGCCGGGCACCAGCAGCAGCGCGTCCTCCGCGAGCGAGAACACCAGCGGCAACGCGGCGAAGCCGAGCGCGACGCCGACCAGCGCCGCGTTCCACGGGCTCGCCGGCACGACGGCCGCGGCGTCGCGCTGCGCGCCGATCGCGAGCACGATCGCGAGCGTGGCGGCGACCAGCGGCAGCAGCGCGAGCGGCAGCCGGCCGGCGTCACGGACGCGCGCGCCCAACGCGAAGCCGGCGGCGAGCAGCACGGCCGGCACGACCGCGATCGCCGCGAGCAGCGTGGCGACGTGGAGCTTCAGCCACGGCGCGAACGTCGCCGCGGCGACCAGGCCGAGCACGACGGTCGGCACCGCCTCGAGCATCTCGAGCGCCGGCTTCAGCCACGCGCGCAGGCGCGGCGCGCAGAAATGCGCCGAGAACGCCGCGGTCGCGAAGCCGAGCGGCAGCGCGACGAGCATCGCGCAGACCGCCGCGCGCAGGCTGCCGGCGAGCAGCCGCGCGAGCTCGGCGCCGAACGCCGGCGGCAGCGCCGGCCCGGGCAGCAGCGCGCCGAGCAGGAACAGCGGAATCGACAGCAACCCGACCAGCACGAGACCGGTGCCGAGACCGACGAACAGCGCGAAACGGCGGCCGCGCCGCAGCCGCCGCCGCGTCGCCGCACGAACGAAGTCTTCGCTGAACATCGAGCCGTAAGTATCTGGATCGGTGGACATTCACGCACGCTAGGCGGCCAAGGTGACAATGACGTTACAACGTCCGCGCGACTGTCATCGATCCGCCACGCCGACGCAATACGCGCTTCAAGCGCCGCGGCCAGCCTGCACGGGAGCCCCCGCCGCGACGTGCCCATGCGTGCTGCGATCGTCACCGAGACCTGGCCGCCCGAGATCAACGGCGTCGCGCTGACCGTGCAGTCGCTCGTGCGCGGCCTCGCCGCGCTCGGCCACGCGGTCGAGCTCGTGCGGCCGCGACAGGCCGGCGACGACACGGTCGCCGACGACGGCGACGGCTACGAGACCGTGCTGCTGCCGGGCGCGGCGCTGCCGCGCTATCCCGGCCTGCGCTTCGGCCTGCCGGCGCACCGCGTGCTGCATCGGCGCTGGACCGAGCGGCGGCCGGACGCGCTCTACATCGCGACCGAAGGGCCGCTCGGCCTGACCGCGCTCGGCGCCGCGCGCCGGCTCGCGATCCCGGCCTGCACCGGTTTCCACACGCGCTTCGACGACTTCGCGCGGCACTACGGCTTGGGCTGGTTGACGCCGATCGTGTTCGCGTACCTGCGCCGCTTCCACAACCGCGCCGCGGCGACGCTGGTGCCGACGACCGAGCTCGCCGAGTTCCTCGCCGCGCACGGTTTCCGCGACGTGCGCGTGCTGCGCCGCGCGGTCGACACCGCGCTGTTCCGGCCCGAGCGCCGCGACGACGCGCTGCGCGCCGAGTGGGGCCTCGGCCGCGACGACCTCGCGGTGATCCACGTCGGCCGCGTCGCGCCGGAAAAGAACCTCGACCTCGCCGTGCGCGCGTTCCACGCGATCCGCGTCGACGCGCCGAACACGCGCCTCGTCGTCGTCGGCGACGGCCCGGCACGCGCCGCGCTCGCCGCGCAGCATCCGGAGGTGATCTTCGCCGGCGTGCGCCGCGGCGACGACCTCGCGCGCCACTATGCGTCCGGCGACCTGTTCGTGTTCCCGAGCCTGACCGAGACGTTCGGCAACGTGACGCTCGAGGCGCTCGCGAGCGGCGTGCCGGTCGTCGCGTTCGACTACGGCGCCGCGCGCGAATACATCCGCGATCCGCGCGCCGGCGCGCGCGTGCCGCTCGGCGACGCCGACGCGTTCGTCGCGGCCGCGCTCGCGCTCGCCGCGCGCGTCGCGGCCGGCGGCGGGCCCGCGGCGGCGCCGCTGCGCGATCCGGCGCGCGAGGCCGTCGCGGCACTGAGCCCGACCGGCGTCGCCACGCATTTCGCCGACCTGCTCGCCGAGTTGTCGGCGCGGAGGGCGGCGTGACGACCTGGCAGCGCATCGAGCTCGGCAGCGGCGAGCGGCGGCTCTGCCTCGCGATGAACCGCTGGGGCGCGCGGCGCGTGCCGACGCGGCTGTTCCGCCTCGTCAGCCGGCTCGGCGACGGCGGATTCTGGTACGCGCTGATGCTGCTGCTCGCGCTGTTCGACGGCCGTCGCGGCGTGCACGCGGCGCTGCACATGGCCTGCGTCGGCCTCGTCGCGGCGACGCTGTACCGTACGCTGAAGCGCTGGACGCGGCGGCCGCGGCCGTTCCGCGCGCATGCGGACATCACCGCGTACATCGCGCCGCTCGACGAGTTCAGCTTTCCGTCGGGCCACACGCTGCACGCGGTCGGTTTCACGCTCGTCGCGCTTGCGTACGTTCCGGCGCTCGCGCCGCTGCTGCTGCCGTTCAGCGGCCTCGTCGCCGCCTCGCGCGTCGTGCTCGGCGTGCATTACCCGAGCGACGTCGCCGCGGCGATCCTGATCGGCTGCGCGCTCGCCGGCGCGTCGCTGTGGATCGTGCCCGTGGAGTGGCTGGCCTGAGATCGAGCCGGTCGGGCGCGGCGCGGCGCGGCGAACATCCTCATTTGCGCGGCGCGCGGCGACGCAGCGGCGCGCGGCGCGCGCATCGCCGCGACGGCGGCCGCGTTCCGCGAATCGCATCACTCGTGGACGCGACAGGAGGCCGCGTGTTCGTGCAGCGCCGGCGTCCGCGACGGATTCAGCACGACGGCGCCGGTCGCGACGAAACCGGCCGTATTGCGTGCTCAGCCCAGGAATTCCGCGACGAGGCGGAGCGCGTCGGCCTCGGCGTCGCGATGCGGCACGTGCCCGCAGGCCGGCATCCGCACGAGGCG
>DASWOS010000143.1:0-3423 GCA_036398645.1 Dokdonella sp.
CTTCGGCGCGGTCGCCGATCACGTCGAGGCCGCTCCGCGCGTCGTCGCGCCAGTCCTCGGCCGGCGGCTCCGCGGCGATCAGCTTCGCGACCGTCGCGGCCATCGAGCGGATCGGCGCCAGCGAGTTGTTCAGCTCGTGGCCGAGCACGCGCAGCAGGCGCTGCCAGGCCAGGCGCTCCTCCTCGCGCAGCGCGCGGCTCAGATCCGTGATGACGAGCAGGTCGTGCGGACGTCCGTCGGCGCGGAAGCGCGCGTGGCGGATCTCCCAGCGGCCGCTGCCGCCCGGAAACGCGCGCTCGACGACGCGCGCGGCCGCGCCGTCGAGGAAGTCCGCGAGGCCGAGCGCCTGCGCCGCGCGACCGTCGAGCTCGGCGGCCGGCTTGCCGAGCAGGCGCTCCGCGGCCGGATTCGCGAGCGTCAGGAAGCCGTCGCCGTCGAATGCGACGACCGCGATGTCGAGCGCGGCGACGACCTTCGTCAAAAGCGCGCTCAGCTCCTCGACCGCGTGGCGCTGCGTGCGCAGCGTCTGCGCGAGCGCGTTGATCTCCCAGACCACCTCGCCGACCGCGTCGCCGCGGCGCGCGCGCGCGCCGCGCAGGCTGTAATCGCCTTCGCGCAGCGCTTCGAGCAGGTTCGAGAGCGTATAGAGCGGATACACCGCGCGACGGCGCAGCCGCAGCGCGAGCGCGAGCGTCAGCACGGCGGTCGCCGCGCAGGCGAGCAGCGCCACCTCGGCGTCGACCGCGCCGAAGCGCAGCGCGAGCGCGAGCGCGACGAACGCCGGCAGCGCGATCAGCAGCGCGTCGACCAGGATGCGCCGTTCGTAGGGCCAGCTGCGCAGCAGGGCCGGTTCGGAGCGCGGAGCAGGGGCGCGGGGCATCGCGGGCGCGGCAGGGAGTCGCGCCATTGTAGCCGCGCGCCGCCGCGGCCGGAGCGGACCGCGGTGCGGGCGGCGTTCGTCGCGCGCGGCGCGCCGCCGTCGGCATCCGTTCGTCGGTCACCGGCCCGCGGCGTCGGTACCCGGCATTCGCAGCGCCGCGGCTGCGACGACGATCGCGGTGGCGCTCGACCGTGCCTGTGGTCGATCGTCGCGGCCGCGCAGAACCGGCGAACACCGCGGCCCGCGCGAGGCTCGCGCGGCCTGCGCGGCTCGCGGCCCGGGCCTCGGCACTGGCGCGAGGCGCGCCGTGCACGGCTAAGCTAGCGCATGGCTGTGACTCTGTATCGGTTCCGAACCTTCAAGCTCGACACCGAAGCACGCGAACTGCATTGCGACGGTGAACTCGTCACGCTGCCGGTCAGCGCGTTGGACTGCTTGATCTATCTGGTTCGTCATCGCCACCGCACGATCGGCCGCGACGAGCTGACCGCGGCGGTCTGGGGCTGCGTCGAGATCAGCGAAGTCTCGCTGAGCCACACGATCATGCGTCTGCGCCGCCTGCTCGGCGACACCGGCAACGAACAGAACAGCATCCGCACGCTGCCGCGACTCGGCTATCGCTGGATCGTCGAGCCGACGGTCGAGGAGGTCGTCGCGCCCGCGGCGAACCGTGCTCGAGCCGAGGCCGAGGCGGCGACGTCCGCCGCGCCGGACGCGGCCGAGCCGGCCACCGAACCGGCCGCCGAACCGGTCGCGGAGTCGGCCGAGCCGGCGGCGGAGCCGCGATCGAACGTCGCCGAGGCGGCGGTTCGCAGTGGCGTGCGGCGGAAGGCCGGCCTCGCTCTGCTCCTGCTCGGTCTCGTCGCGCTGCTCGCGTTCGCCTTGACGTCGACGATGCGGACGCCGGGCGGCTACGCGGACGCCGAGAGCGATGCGCACCTGTCCGCCATGGTGCTGCCGGCCGAGGTCGACGCCGGCGACGAATGGACCTGGCTGCGGTTCGGCTTCATGGATCTGATCGCGAATCGGCTGCGCAGCGGCGATCTGGCGACGATGCCGAGCGAGACCGTCGTCGGCCTGATGAACGCCCGGCGGCTCGACGCGACGGGCGAATTCCACGGCGATCCGCCGAGCGGCGCGTCGATGATGCGGATCCGCCCGCATGCCGCTCTGGTCAACGGCTTGTGGAACGTGCGGCTCGAAGCGCGCGGCGACGGCCGCGACGTCGTCGCCGTGGCGCAGGCGAAGGACGTCGTCACCGCGGGCCGCGCGGTCGCGGACAATCTGCTGGTCAAGCTCGGCCACGCGCCGCCGCACGACGCGCAGGCGGACCCGTCGATCGCGTCCGAGGAGCTGGCGCAGCGCGTCAACGCGGCGGTGCTCACCGGCCAGCTGCAGGTCGCCGCAACCTTGATCCGCGAGGCGCCCGAGGCGGTGCGCGGCAGCCCGGAGATCGCGCTCAGCGCCGCGGCGATCGAATTCTTCGCGGGCGACTACGAGGCCAGCCGCGAGCATGCCGAGGCGTTGCTCGACCAGCTGCCGGCCGACGCGGCGCCGGTTCAGCACGCGCGCGCGTGCTGAACCGGCTCGGCGCGATCTATTTCCGGCTCGACCGCCTCGACGACGCGGATCGCGCGTTCGCCGAGGCGATCCGGCTGCTCGAGCTCCAGAACGATCCCGACGCGCTCGCGACGGCCTATACCGGACGCGGCACCGTCGCCGGACGCGCGCAGCGATTGGAAGAGGCCGCGACCTATTTCGGCCGCGCGCGCACGCTGCACGAGATGAGCAACGACGAATTCGGCATCGCGCGCGTCGACCTCAATCTCGGCGTGGTCACGATGGTTCGCGGGCTGCCGGCGGCGGCCGTGCCGATCTTCGAGGATGCGGCGGCGCGCTTCCAGAGCCTCGCGACGCCCGAGGCGCTCAATTCGGCGCTGCGCGCGCTCGCCGACGCGCAGTCGATGCTGCTCGAGCCGGCGCGCGCGCTCGCGACGACCGACCGTTTCTGACCGGTCGCGGCGCACAGCCGCAACCCTCGCGAGGGCTGGTGGCTGACGCTGACCCGCGCCGCGGTGCTCGCGGGCAACGGCCGCTCGCGCGACGCGGACGAGCTGATCGCGCTGATCCGCACCTCCAGCGATGTGACGGAGGACGCGATCGTGCGCGTCGAGACCGAGGCGCTGGCCGCGAACGTCGCGTTCCAGCGCGGCGACTACGCCGAGGCCGCCGAGCTCGCCGCGGCGGCGATGACGCCGGTCCTGCGCGCCACGAACTGGCAGGACTACGCGGCCGCTTGGCTGGTGCGGATCCGCAGCCTGCAGCGTGCCGGCGAGCTGCAGACGGCCGCGCGCGAGGTCGCCGCCTTCGGCGCCTGGGCCGAGGCCGGCGCCAACGCGCGCCAGCGGATGTACGCGACGTTGATGCAGGCGGACCAGGCCCGGGCCGAGCGCGATACCGCGAAAGCGTTGCAGTGCTACGTCGACGCGATGACGAGCGCCGAGCGTCTCGGCATTCCGGAGGACGTCGTCGTCGTCGGCGAG
>DASWOS010000144.1:0-2075 GCA_036398645.1 Dokdonella sp.
CGGCCCACGCGGCGCCGGTCAGCGGTTGACCGTGGCCATGCCGGCATCCGGATAGCGCGCGCCGGCGACCTCGTGGCGGGCGAGCACCTCGTCGATGCGCGCGAGCTCGTAGGCGGTGAGCTCGATCGCCGCGGCGCCGGCGTTCTCGTCGAGCCGCTCGATGCGGCGCGTGCCGGGGATCGGCACGACGTCGGGCCCGCGCGACAGCAGCCAGGCGAGCGCGAGCTGCGCCGGCGTGCAGCCGCGCGCGGCGGCGAGCGCGGTCACCGCGTCGACGAGCGCACGGTTGCGCTCGATGCTCGCGGCCTGGAAGCGCGGGTTCTGCCGGCGCCAGTCGTTCGCGGCGAGATCGTCGGCGGCGCGGATCGCGCCGGTCAGGAAGCCGCGGCCGAGCGGGCTGTAGGCGACGAAGCCGATGCCGAGCGCACGGCACGCCGGCAGCACCTCGGCCTCGACGTCGCGCGTCCACAGCGAATATTCGGTCTGCAGCGCCGCGATCGGATGCACCGCTGCGGCGCGCCGCAGCGTCGCCGTCGACGCTTCGGAGAGGCCGAGGTGGCGCACCTTGCCGGCCTCGACGAGGCGCGCCATCGCGCCGACCGTGTCCTCGATCGGCACGTTCGGATCGACGCGGTGCTGGTAGTACAGGTCGACGTGGTCGACGCCGAGCCGCTTCAGGCTCGCCTCGCAGGCCGCGGCGACGTACTCGGGGCGTCCGTCGATGCCGAGATAATCGCCGTTCGGCGCGCGCACGTTGCCGAACTTCGTCGCCAGCACGACCTCGTCGCGGCGCGTGCGCAGCACCTTCGCGAGCAGCTCCTCGTTGCGGCCGACGCCGTACATGTCGGCGGTGTCGAGGAAGTTCACGCCGAGGTCGATCGCGTGGTTCAGCACGGCGAGGTTCGTCGCTTCCTCGCTCGGGCCGTAGAAGTCGGACATGCCCATGCAGCCGAGGCCGATCGCGGAGACGACGAGGCCGTCACGGCCGAGCGTGCGGCGGGGAAACGATGCCATGCGAGCCTCCGGTGACGTTCGGGAGCGGCCAGCGTAGGCGCCGCGGACGCGCGCCGTTAGCCGGATGCTCGCCGATTCTTGTCCGATCCTCGCGGCGCGCCGTCGGGGATGCCGCCGGCGTCGGCGCACGCGGCATAATCGCCGGGTCCGTCGCGGAGGGCGAGCGCATGAACGACAGAAGCTCGAACGTCATCGAGGCGCGGCTCGGCCTCGAGGCGCAGCGCGCGGAGCTCGCCGACCGACTCGCGCGGCGCACGTCCGGCGACGGCGCGCACGCGACCGCGGTGCCGGGCCTGGCGCTGATCCGCGCCGACGCGCCGTCGGCGCCGCTCGCGACGGTCTACCATCCGTGCATCTGCGTCGTCGTGCAGGGGCGCAAGCGCGCGAAGCTCGGCGACGAGACCTACGTCTACGACGCGCTGCACTATCTCGTCGTGTCGATGACGCTGCCGATGATCGGCGAGATCGTCGAGGCGTCGCCGGAGCGGCCGTACCTGTGCCTGCGCATCGACGTCGACACGCGGCTGCTGAACGAGCTGCTGATGCAGCTGCCGCCGGCGGCAGCCGCACGGCGCAGCGCCGAGCGCGCGCTGTTCCTCGCGCGGAGCGACGCGCCGCTGCTCGACGCGGTGCTGCGGCTCGTGCGCCTGCTCGACGCGCCGGACGAAGCCGCCGTGCTCGCGCCGCTCGCGCTGCGCGAGATCCATTACCGCGTGCTGAGCGGCGAGCTCGGCCAGCGCCTGCGCGAGCTCTGCGAAGCCGACGGCGCGTCGCAGCGCATCGCCGTCGCGATCGACCTGCTGAAGCGCCGCTACGCCGAGCCGTTGCGCATCGACGAGCTCGCCGCGGCCGCGCACATGAGCCCGTCGTCGTTCCACCTGCGCTTCAAGGCGACGACGGCGATGACGCCGCTGAAGTTCCAGAAGCAGCTGCGCCTGCAGGAGGCGCGGCGGCTGATGCTGATGGAAGGCATGGAGGCCGCCGCGGCCGGCTACCGCGTCGGTTACGAGAGCCCGTCGCAGTTCAGCCGCGAGTACCGCCGCTTGTTCGGCGCGCCGCCG
>DASWOS010000145.1:0-10617 GCA_036398645.1 Dokdonella sp.
AGCAGTATCATTATAGACAAGCTTAGCAAGGGTTGTTTTCCCGATTCCCCCCATACCCACAATTGAAATAACATCCACATTGACTCCCTCTCTTATCCACAATAACATTTCTACTATCTTTTTTTTATAATCATCCCTCCCAATCACAGACCATTCTTCCAATAAGGAACTACTATGAGTATGTGGGTCCTTTTTTTTCACTATCCCAATCTTGAATTGTCTGTCCACTTCATCTAACATATCATCCAGTTTCTTCTGTATCCCTGGATCGGCGCCGCGGCGCGACAGGCCGGCTCGGCGCCGGACCGGCGGCCCGGAAGCGCGCCGGTCAGCCGGCTCGCGCGCGGCGACTCAGTCCCGCGTCCGCCGCTCGGCCGCCTCGCGGCGCGCCGCCTCGTCCGCGTGCAGCTCGAGCCACATCGCGTTCAGCACCGCGAACGCGAGCGCGAGGCCGAGACCGAGAATCCAGCTGAAGTACCACATCGCGCATTCTCCGGACGTGCGGGCGCGCGGCGCCCGCGGCGATTCAATACAGGTTGTGCGTGCGGCGGACGTGCTCGAGGCTGACGCGGCCGCGCAGCACGCTGAACACCCACGCGGTGTAGGCGAGGATCAGCGGCACGAACACGACGGTCGCGAGCAGCATCAGGCCGAGCGTCGTGCGGCTGCTCGACGCGTCCCAGACGGTCAGGCTGCTGCGCGCGTCGACGTTCGACGGCAGCAGGAACGGAAACAGCGCGAGCCCGGCCGACGTGATCGTGCCGGCGACCGCGACCGAGCTCGCGACGAACGCGACGGCCGGCCGGCTGCGCGCGAGCGCCGGTGTCGCCAGCGCGGCGAGCAGCGCGATCGCGGCCGCGAGCACGGCCCAGCCGCCGAGCGGAGAATCCGCGAGCCAGTTGCCGCCCGACACGACGGTCTTCGCGAGCGGGTTCGACGGCGCGCCGGTCAGCGCGTCCCCGGCGAGCGCGTAGCCGGTGACGCCGACGTAGAGCCAGACGCCGGCCGCGACGTAGAGCAGCGCGAACGCGGGCGCGATCACGCGCAATGCGCGCCGGGCGCGCACGAGGATCACGCCGTCGCTTTTGAGCGCGGCCCAGGTCGCGCCCTGCAGCAGGATCAGCGCGACCGAGACCAGCCCGGCCAGCACCGCGAACGGGCGCAGCAGGCCGAAGAAGCCGCCTTCGTAGCTGATCCGCAGCGAGTCGTCGAAGCGCAGCGGCACGCCGAGGAACAGGTTGCCGAACGCGACGCCGAAGATCAGCGCCGGCACGAAGCCGTTGAACGTCAGCATCCAGTCCCACAGGCCGCGCCAGCGCGGATCGACGAACTTGTTGCGGAAGTTGAAGCCGACCGGGCGCACGATGAACGCGAGCAGCGTCAGCAGCATCGCGAAATAGAAGCCGGAGAACGCGGCCGCGTAGAGCAGCGGCCACGCGGCGAAGATCGCGCCGGCGCCGAGGACGAGCCAGACCTGGTTGCCTTCCCAGACCGGCTCGACGGTCTCGAGCAGCGCGCGGCGTTCGGCATCCTCGCGCGCGAGGATGCGCAGCAGCGCGGCGATGCCGAGATCGAAGCCGTCGGTGATCGCGAACGCGATCAGCAGCACACCGAGCAGCAGCCACCAGGCGACGCGCAGGGTTTCATAGTCGAACATCGTTCGCTCCTCGTTGCGGTGCGCGCGGCGGCGCCGCGTTCATCGTGCCGGCTGCACGTCCAGCGTCGAGTGGTCCGGCACCGGCTCCGGCGCGACCGGCGGCCACATGCCGAGGCCGTCCGGGCCCACGCGCGCGTACTTCAGCATCAGCACCGCGTCGGCGATCGCGAGCGCGGTGTAGAACAGCACGAAACCGGCGAGGCTCGTCGCGACCTGACCGGCCGTCAGCGACGACACGCCGAGCGCGGTCGGCAGCACGCCTTCGATCGCCCACGGCTGGCGGCCGTACTCGGCGACGACCCAGCCGAGCTCCGCGGCGAGCCACGGCAGCGGCAGGCTCCACAGCGCGGCCTTCAGGAAGCCGCGCCCTTCGAGGCGGCGCGTGCTCGCGCGCCAGAACGCGTACGCGAACAGGCCGATGAACCAGAATCCGCAGGCGACCATCAGGCGGAACGACCAGAACAGCACCGGCACGTTCGGGATCGTGCTCGCGGCGGCCTTGCCGATCTCGGCCGGAGTCGCCGCGGTCGGGTTCGAGTCGACGCGCAGCAGCAGCAGCGCGTAGCCGAGATCCTGCTTGTGCGCCTCGAACTCGGCGCGCGCGGCCGCGTCGTCGCGGTTCGCGCGCAGCCGCTGCATCGCGGCGTACGCCTTCGTGCCGCTCGCGATGCGCCGCTCGGCGTCGGCGACGAGCTCGCGGATGCCGGGCAGCACGCCGTCGAGCGAGCGCGTGCCGATGATGCCCATCAGCCACGGGATCTGCAGCGCGAGGTGCGTCGTGCGTGCCTCGACGTCGGGAATGCCGAATGCGGTGAACGACGCCGGCGCCGGCTCGGTCTCCCACATCGCCTCGATCGCGGCGAGCTTCATCTTCTGGTTCTCGGAGACCGTGTAGCCGGACTCGTCGCCGAGCACGACGACGCTGAGCGCCGAGGCGAGTCCGAAGCTCGCGGCGACCGTCATCGAGCGCTTGGCGAAATCGACGTTGCGGCCGCGCAGCAGGAACCACGCGCTGATCGACAGCACGAACATCGCGCCGACGACGTAGCCCGCACTGACCGTGTGCACGAACTTCGATTGCGCGACCGGGTTGAACAGCACCGCGCCGAAGTCGGTGACCTACATGCGCATCGTGTCGAAGTTGAACTCGCTGCCGACCGGGTTCTGCATCCACGCGTTCGCGATCAGGATCCACAGCGCCGAGAGGTTCGTGCCGAGCGCGACGAGGAACGTGACGACGAGGTGCGCGACGCGCGAGAGCCGGTCCCAGCCGAAGAAGAACAGGCCGACGAACGTCGATTCGAGGAAGAACGCCATCAGGCCTTCGATCGCGAGCGGCGTGCCGAAGATGTCGCCGACGTAGTGCGAGTAGTAGGCCCAGTTCGTGCCGAACTGGAACTCCATCGTGATGCCGGTGGCGACGCCCATCGCGAAGTTGATGCCGAACAGCACGCCCCAGAACTGGGTCATGC
Organism: Dokdonella sp.; assembly: GCA_036398645.1. Lineage (GTDB taxonomy): Bacteria > Pseudomonadota > Gammaproteobacteria > Xanthomonadales > Rhodanobacteraceae > Dokdonella_A. The sequence goes on from DASWOS010000145.1 coordinate 3,130, forward strand.
GCTTCCAGATCTCGCGGCCGGTCATCACGTAGACCGCTTCCATGATCAGCAGCAGCCACGACAAGCCGAGCGTCAGCGGCACGAACAGGAAGTGGTACAGCGCGGTCAGCGCGAACTGCAGACGTGACAGCGCGACGACGGACTCATCGATCATTCGCGTTCTCCGGCGACGGCGAGAGCAGATGGCGCGCGACCGCGACGGCGTCGTGGTCGGGGCGCGGGTACGGACGGAAGCAGACGAGCCAGAGCGCGGTCAGCAGCAGCAGCTTGACGCCGACGATCAGCACGAGCTCGAGGCCGAAGCGGCGGCCGGCCCGGCTGCGGAACCACGAACGTTCGGCATGGCGGAACGCGGCACTCATGGTCTTCGCCCTCGCGCGGCACGCAGCGGACCAAAGTATACGCACATCGCGTCGCGGCGTGCGCCGCGCATCTCGTCGCAGGCGCGGCGGCGAATCGGCGCCTCGTCCGTGCGGCGCGAGGCGACCCGGCGCCGTGCGTTGCGGCTGCACGGGGCGTGCGTGCGGCGTCCGCGCTCGTCTGCGCTCGGCCGCGCGCGCAGCGTCGCGGCCCGCGCCGCGTGTGCCGCCTAGGCCGCAACGACCTCCTGGTCCTCGTCGTAGTACTCGAAGATCAGATGGATGCGGTACGTCGCGCCGAGGTTCTGCACCGCGTGCGTGACCAGATTGTTGACCTCGTAGGCCTGTCCGACTTCGAGATGGAAGCGCTGCGGGCCGATGAAGAACGAGACGTCCGGGTTGGTCAGGATCGGTACGTGGATCTTGTGCGGCCACTGCGCGGCCGGATTCGAATCGACGTGCGCATGGATGACGCCGCCGGGCGGCATCCGCGCGAGCAGGATCCGTGGAAACGCGCCGCGGCGGTAGCCGTAGGCCGCGGTCGCCTGCTGCAGCAGCGGCTCGAGGCGGCCGGCCCACGCGGCCCACGGCGGACGATCGTAGAACGCGCGCCAGTCGTCGGGCGACGAGATGAACCGGAAGATGATGTGCTGGGTCTGGTCCAGCACGCCGTAACGGTTCGGCTTGCCGGCGTTCTCCTGTTCCCAGACCTCCGGCGGGATCGCGAGGATGTCGTCGCGGACCGAGCCGAGCTCGATCGTGCCGAGGTTGCGGATCGACGTCGTCTTACGCGGGTTGGCCTGCATGATCTTCGAACCGGTAGCCGAACAAGGTCAGGTCCTGCCGGTAGATCTCGCCGACGAGAGCCACGAGCTCGTCATCGTAATACGTCGCGTACGGCGCGTGGTCCGATGCGTTGACTTTCCGCAGCACCTGCCGCGGCAGGCCGAGCCGGCGGCAGATCTCGTCGTAGGAGTCCTGCATCGACTCGGTGCGCGCGACGTAGTCGAGCGCGAGGCGGCCGTCGGCGTCGACGAGGAACGTGTGCTGCGGCCAGAACAGCACGTGGTGCGCCGGGCGCATCTCCTTCAGCACGTGCTTCATGAACGCGGTCGGCGCGCGCTGGAAATGATCCGTGCCGCGGCTCATGAACGCGCAGTACGAGACGAACCGGTCGAACGGATTGCGCACGAACGCGAACTTGAAATAGCCGTCGAAGACGTCCGCGCCGAGCACCGGCCGGATCTGCTGCGCGGTCAGATGGCCGTGCGGGATCGCGTCGAACTCGCGGAACGGCAGGCGCTTCTTGACGAACAGGCCGGCCTGCTCGAGGTCGTCCGGGCCGAGCTGCTGCCGCAGCGCCTCGCGCACCGCGTGCGTGCCGGTCTTCGGCACCGCGAAGAAGATGAAACGATGACGGTGCGAGATGATCATCGCCGCGCGTCCGCACGCCGCCGGCGCGCGCGCGGCGCGCCGCCGCGCAGTTGCGGCCGGCACGGCGGACGCTCGGGCTCCGCACGCGCGCTCATGCCGCCGCGAACGCCTCGCGCGTCAGGTTCTCCGCCTCGCCGCCGGTGCAGACGACGTCGTCCTCGATGCGGATGCCGCCGTAGGCGCGGAACGCGTCGACCTTGCCCCAGGCCACGTCGCGGCCTTGCGGCCGGCCGCGCAGCTCGTCGAGCAGCAGATCGATGAAGTAGAGGCCGGGCTCGATCGTGACGACCATGCCCGGCTCGAGCGTGCGCGTCAGGCGCAGGTACGGATGGCCCGCGGGCTTCGGCAGCACGCCGCCGTGCTCGCCGGCCTGGAAGCCGGCGACGTCGTGCACCTGCAGGCCGAGCAGGTGGCCGAGGCCGTGCGGAAAGAATGCGCTCGACACGCCGCCGGCGACCGCGCTCTCGGCGCTGCCGCGCACGAAGCCGTATTCGCACAAGACGCCGGCGAGCACGTGGTGCGCGTGCAGGTGCAGCTCGGGATAGCTCTGCCCGGCGCGCACCTTCGCGGCGAAGCCCTGCTGCGCGGCGTCGACCGCGTCGATCAGCGCGGCGAACTCGCTCGCGTCGGCCGCCGCGTAGGTCCGCGTGATGTCGCAGGCATAGCCGTGGAAGCTCGCCCCGGCGTCGATCAGGAACGAGCGCGACCGCGCCGGCGCGACGCGGCCGAGATCGGTGTAGTGCAGCACCGCGCCGTGCTCGTTCAGCGCGACGATGTTGTCGTACGGCAGCTCGCCCTCGGCGGCGTTCGCGGCGGCGAGGTAGGCGAGGTGGATCTCGAACTCCGCCGCGCCGGCGCGGAACGCGGCCTCGGCGGCGCGGTGCGCGCGCGCGCCGAACTTGCTCGCGACGCGCATCAGCGCGAGCTCGTACGGCGTCTTGTACGCGCGGTGGTAGTGCAGGCAGTCGAGCACGGTCTGCGGATTGTTCGGCACGAGGCCGTCGAGCGCGGCGTTCGTCTCGCCGAGGATCGCGCAGCGCGCCGCGTCGCGCGGCAGCAGCGCCGCCGCGTCGGCCGGGTCGTGCACGATCTCGACGTCGAAATGCTCGACCCAGTAGCCGGCCGGCGCTTCCGGCACGACGTGCCAGTAGTCGCGCGGCTGCACGTAGACGAGCCGCGGCCGCCGACCCGGCGTGACGACCAGCCACGAGCCCGGCGCGCGCGTGACCGGCAGCCAGTGCTTGAAGTGCGGATTGACCGCGAATGGGTACGGCCGGTCGTCGAGAAACTGCGTCGCCGGGCGGCCGGCCGCGACGACGAGATGATCGAAGCCGCCGAGGTCGAGCGCGCGCGCCGTGCGCGCCGTCAGCGTCGCCAGGTGCTCGGCGTAGAGCGGATGCAGGTCGGGATGTCGGATGTCCATGCGAGGTCCTTCGGCTGCGCGCGATTGTGCTCCGCGCGGCCACGCGGCGAAAGCGCGCGTGCCGCGCTTTTCGCCGTGCGGATTGTGTACGATCGGCGGGTGAGCCCATCGCGACGCCGCGGCGCCTGACGGCGCGTTCTCGGGGGAATGCGTCCGTGCAGCCATACAGCGAGACCTACGAGGCCGGTGAGGTCATCTTCGCCGAGGGCGACGCGCCGGCGGGCGCGTATCTGATCGAAGCCGGGCGCGTCGAGATCAGTGCGATGCAGTTCGGCGCGAGCCGCGTGCTCGGCGAGCTCGGCCCCGGCATGCTGCTCGGCGAGATGGCGGTCATCGACGACTCGCCGCGCACGGCGACCGCGCGCGCGCTGACGACGTGCCGGCTGACGCCGATCGACGCGGCGCAGTTCGCCGAGCGTCTCGCCGCGGCCGACCCGGTCGTGCGCGCGCTGCTGATGAGCCAGTTGACGCGCTATCGCTCGGCGCTCGCGACGCTGACCGGCGACGCGTCGCGCTCGGCCGACACGGCGGTGCCGGACGACGCCGCCGCGCTGGACAAGATCCGGCTCGAGAGCGAATTGCGCGCCGCGCTCGAGCGCGGCGAGCTCGACGTGCGCCTGCAGCCGATCGAGGAGATTGCGAGCGGCCGCGTCGCCGGTTACGAGGCGCTCGTGCGCTGGCGCCACCCGCAGCGCGGCGACGTGTCGCCGAGCGAATTCATCCGCCTCGCCGAGGAGACCTCGCTGATCCTGCCGGTCGGCGACTACGTGCTCGCGCGCGTCTGCGACATGCTCGTCGAGCTCCGCCGCGGCGGACGCGATCCGCTGCCGTTCATCGCGATCAACCTGTCCGCGCGCCAGCTCGCGGACGCGCGCCTCGTCGAACGCGTGCTCGCCTCGCTCGGCGAGCGCGGCCTGCCGCCGGACCGGCTCAAGCTCGAGATCACCGAGAGCCTCGTGCTCGACCGCGCGCGCGTCGCCGACCTGCTCGAGCGCTGCCACGCGGTCGGCATGCACGTCGCGCTCGACGACTTCGGCACCGGCTACTCGAACCTCGGCCCGCTGCTGACGCTCGACTTCGACCAGATCAAGCTCGACGGCCGCTTCGTCGGCGCGCTCGACCACCCGCGCGGCGTCGCCGTCGCCGGCGCGATCGTCGCGCTCGCGCGCGCGCTCGGCTGCGACCTCGTCGCCGAGGGCGTCGAGACCGTCGAGCAGCGCGAGATCCTGCGCGGGCTCGGCTGCCGCTACGCGCAGGGCTGGCTGGTCGGCCGGCCCTGCGCGCTCGCCGAAGTCGCGGCCGCCGTCTCCTGATTCGGCCGATGCGAACGCGCGCAAACTTATCGCGCGCGGCGTTGTCGGTAATGGCTCGCCGCCGCGTGCGATGATGACAGGATCACTCAGCCGACCCATGGACATGCCCGAACCCGTCACGGCCTCGGCCGCGTTCTCCGCGCTGCGCGCCGAGCTCAGCGCGTGCATCATCGGCCAGGAGGCGCTGATCGACCGCCTGCTGATCGCGCTGCTCGCCGACGGGCATCTGCTCGTCGAAGGCGCCCCCGGCCTCGCCAAGACGACCGCGATCAAGGAGCTCGCCGCGCGCATCGAGGCGGACTTCCACCGCGTGCAGTTCACGCCGGACCTGCTGCCGGCCGATCTGACCGGCACCGAGATCTATCGGCCGCAGACCGGCGCGTTCGAGTTCCAGCGCGGCCCGATCTTCCACAACCTGATCCTCGCCGACGAGGTCAACCGCGCGCCGGCGAAGGTGCAGTCGGCGCTGCTCGAGGCGATGGGCGAGCGCCAGGTCACGGTCGGCCGCGACACCTACGCGCTGCCGGCGCTGTTCCTCGTCATGGCGACGCAGAACCCGATCGAGCAGGAGGGCACGTACCCGTTGCCCGAAGCGCAGCTCGACCGCTTCCTGCTGCACGTGCGCATCGACTATCCGAAGGCCGCCGCCGAGAGCGCGATCCTGAAGCTCGCGCGCGAGCGTGCGCGCGAGTCGCTCGCGGTGCCGCCGGTGCCGGCGCGGCTGTTGACGCAGCAGCAGGTGTTCGCCGCGCGCGGCGAGGTGCTCGGCCTGCATCTCGCGCCGCAGCTCGAGGAATATCTCGTCCAGCTCGTGCTCGCCACGCGCGACGCCTCGGCCTACGGCGCCGACCTCGCGCGCTACGTCGCCTACGGCGCGAGCCCGCGCGGCACGATCGCGCTCGATCGCTGCGCACGCGCGCACGCCTGGCTCGCCGGACGCGACTACGTGACGCCGGAAGACGTGCACGCGATCGCCGCCGACGTGCTGCGCCACCGCGTGCTGCTGAGCTACGAGGCCGAGGCCGAGGGCATCAGCTCGGACAAGGTCGTCGCGCTGCTGCTCGAACGCGTGCCGTTGCCGTGACGACGACCGGGCGCGCGTCGCGGCGGTGGCGGCGGAGCGAGCCGCCGGCGTTCCGCGCGGCTCGGCCCCGGAACCTCGGCCCCTGAAGACCGTCGAAGAACCGATGCCCTCTCCCGGCCAGGCCGCCCACGTCCCGAACGCGACGCGCGTCGCGCTCGACGAACTGCTCGCGCTCGCCGCGCTCGCGCACGGCGCGAGCCTCGCGCGCAGCCGCCGCAGCGCGGCGTTGCGCTCGGGCGGCACGAGCTCGCGCTGGCGCGGCCGCGGCGTCGACTTCCGCGAGTCGCGCGTCTATCAACCCGGCGACGAGATCCGCCACATGGACTGGCGCGTGACCGCGCGCACCGGCAAACCGCACACGAAGCTGTTCGAGGAGGAGCGCGAGCAGGGCCTGCTGCTCGCGCTGGACCTGAATCCCGGCATGCGCTTCGGCACGCGCGTGCGCTTCAAGAGCGTGCAGGCCGCGCGCGCGGCCGCGGTGCTCGCGTGGATGGCATCGGCCGCCGGCGACCGCGTCGGCGCGCTCGGCTACGGCGGCGGCATCGCCGGCGAGGTCAAGCCGGCCGGCGGACGCCGCGGCGTGCTGCGCGTTCTGCGCGCGCTGCGCGACTGGGACGCCGCCGCGGACGCGTCGAGCCGCGAACCGCTGTCGCGCGCGCTGATGCGCACGCGGCGCCTGCTGCGTCCCGGCATGCGCCTCGTGCTGCTCAGCGACGGTTTCAGCGCCGATGCCGAAGCCGCCGAGCTGCTGCCGCAGCTCGCCGCGCGCCACGAGATCGCGCTCGTGCTGCTGCGCGACGCGCTCGAGCTGCAGGCGCCGCCGCCGGGCCGCTACGCGCTGCAGCTCGGGCCGGTGCGCCGCGTGCTCGATTTCTCCGACGCGCAGCTGCGCGCGGCCTGGTCCGAGCGCTTCGCCGAGCCGCGCGAGCGGCTGCGCGGTCTGTGCCGGCGGCTCGGCGTGCGCGTGATCGAGCTCGACGCGCACGCCGATCTGCGCCGCGCGCTCGCGCCGCTGCTCGCGCGCCGAGCGTCGACGGTCGTCGCATGAACGCCGCCGCGCCCGCCCCCGAGCTGCGCGACATCCACCTGCCGGCGCCGCCGTCGTGGTGGCCGCCGGCGCCAGGATGGTGGCTGCTCGCGCTGGTCGCGCTCGCCGCGGCCGTGCTCGCCGTGCGCTGGCTGCTGCGCCGGCGCCGCGAGCGGCGCTGGCGCCGGCGCGTCCGCGCCGAGCTCGAGCGCATCGCGGCGACGCACGCCGCGCAACCGGACTTCGCGCGGCTCGCGGCCGAGGTCTCGCAGCTCCTGCGCCGCGCCGCGCTCGTGATCGAGCGCGACGCGGCGGGCCTGCGCGGCGAGGCCTGGCTCGCGTTCCTCGACGCGCGGCTGCCGCCGGCGCAGCGCGACGCCGCGCCGTTTCGCAGCGGACCCGGGCGCGCGCTCGTCGACGCGCCGTTCCGCCGCGTCGACGATCCGGCGCTCGCCGACGCCGACGCCGACGCGCTGATCGCGCTCGCGCGCGGCTGGCTCGCCGCCGCGCTGCCGCGGAGGAAAGAGCATGCTTGAGCTCGCCTGGCCGTGGCTGCTCGCGCTGCTGCCGCTGCCGTTCGTCGCCGCGGCGCTGCTGCCGCGCGCGCGCAGCGTCGTCGGCGCCGCGCTGCGTCTGCCGCATCCCGGCGTCGCGCTGCCGCAGCAGGCCGACGCGTCGGCGGTGCCGTGGCTGCGCCGCAGCCTCGCGCTGCTGGCCTGGGCGCTGCTCGTGCTCGCCGCGGCGCGGCCGCAGTGGCTCGGCGCGCCGGAGGACGTGCCGCGCTCCGGCCGCGACCTGCTGCTCGCGGTCGACACGTCCGGCAGCATGAGCATCGAGGACATGCAGCT
>DASWOS010000146.1:0-4691 GCA_036398645.1 Dokdonella sp.
AGCGGAATGCCGTGATCCGGGCAGCGCGGCGTGCCGACGCGTGCGAACAGCAGGCCCAGGTAGTCGTAGATTTCGGTGATCGTACCGACCGTCGAGCGCGGGTTGTGCGAGGTCGACTTCTGCTCGATCGAGATCGCCGGCGACAGTCCCTCGATGTGGTCGACGTCGGGCTTCTCCATCACCGACAGGAATTGCCGCGCGTACGCCGACAGCGACTCGACGTAGCGGCGCTGGCCCTCGGCGTAGATCGTGTCGAACGCGAGCGACGACTTGCCGGAGCCGGACAGGCCGGTGATCACGATCAGCTTGTCGCGCGGCAGATCGAGATCGATGTTCTTGAGATTGTGCGTGCGCGCGCCGCGGATCCGGATCGTGTCCATGCCGCTCGGTACATGGGGCGAAGCGCAACTATAACAACTGCGTCGACGGCTGCATGGCCGCGCGCGCGGCCGTCTCCGAAGCGCTCGGCCGGCCGGGTTTTCGCCTCGGCGGAAGGCGGTCCAGCAGGGTTCGCGGCGCGCTTCGCGCTCGCGGGTGGCGTACGCGTCGACGCGCGGCGCGATCCGTACCGAGCGGACCGATGCCTTCGGTGCCGGAGCGCCGGCGCGCGCGTACCGGACCGGCCATCCCCCGGAATTGCGTCGGCCGCGACGGCCCGATACAATTACGGGTTCCGTTGTGGCGAATTCGTTGCTGCGGGCGGTTTTCAGAATAACTACAGAGGCATAGCCATGTACGCAGTCATCGTTACCGGCGGTCGCCAGTACCGCGTGGCGCAGGGCGAAACGCTGCGCGTCGAGAAGCTCGACGGCGACGTCGGCGCGGAGGTCAAGCTCGATCAGGTCCTGCTGGTCGGCGAGGGCGAAGGCGTCACGGTCGGCGCGCCGCTCGTTTCCGGCGCGCTCGTCACCGCGAAGATCAAATCGCACGGACGCGCGGACAAGATCCGCATCGTCAAGTTCCGCCGCCGCAAGCATCACCGCAAGGAGATGGGGCACCGGCAGCACTACACCGAGATCGAGATCGTCGGCATCACCGGCGCCGGCGGCAAGGAGTAGACCATGGCACACAAGAAGGCGGGCGGCTCGACGCGCAACGGCCGCGATTCGAACCCGAAATACCTCGGCGTGAAGATCTACGGCGGCCAGGCCGTCAGCGCCGGCAACATCATCGTGCGCCAGCGCGGCACGCGCTTCCATCCGGGCGCAGGCGTCGGCATCGGCCGCGACCACACGCTGTTCGCGCTGGTCGACGGTACGGTCGAGTTCAAGGCGATCGGTCCGCAGGCGCGCAAGACCGTCAACGTCGTCCAGGGCTGACGCGGCGACGCCACGTTCGGCCTTCAGGACGCCCCGCCTCGCGGGGCGTTCTGCTTTAGGATGCCTGACGGTCCCGCCGCCGGAATCGCCGATGCGCTCGCCCGCCGTGCCGATGCCTTCGTGCGCCGCGCGGCCGCGCGCTCGAACCGAACCCGAACCGAGCCGGGCAAACGCGGCGGCGGCACACGACGATCGGCGCGCTCGCCGCGCGCTGCGGCCATGCGGCGCCGCGGCCGCGCTCCTCGGTGCGTCGACGAACGTGGAGCGCCGCTTCGGGACCGGCGCCGACGTCCGCGAAACGTCGGCGCCTGCGCCTTCGTATCGGCGCGACACCGGCAAGCCGCGCCGACCCGGCGCGCGCGTCCGGCCATGCTGACGGGTTGATCCCATGAAGTTCGTCGACGAAGCCACGATCGAAGTCCATGCCGGCAACGGCGGCAACGGCTGCGCGAGCTTCCGCCGCGAGAAGTTCGTGCCGTTCGGCGGTCCCGACGGCGGCGACGGCGGCGCCGGCGGCAGCGTCTGGCTCGTCGCCGACGAGGGGCTGAACACGTTGATCGACTTCCGCCACCAGCGCATCTTCCGCGCGCAGCGCGGCGAGAACGGCATGAGCCGGCAGATGGCCGGGCGCCGCGGCGAGGATCTCGCGATCCGCGTGCCGGTCGGCACCGTCGTCGTCAACGTCGAGACCGACGAGCAGATCGGCGACCTGACCGCGCACGGCCAGCGGCTGCTGGTCGCGCAGGGCGGTCACGGCGGGCTCGGCAACGTGCACTTCAAGAGCTCGGTGAACCGCGCGCCGCGGCGCGCGACGCCGGGCGGCGAGGGCGAGGCGCGCGAGCTGAAGCTCGAGCTCAAGCTGCTCGCCGACGTCGGCCTGCTCGGCTTCCCGAACGCCGGCAAGTCGACCTTGATCCGCGCGGTGTCCGCGGCGACGCCGAAGGTCGCCGACTACCCGTTCACGACGCTGCAGCCGCACCTCGGCGTCGTCCGCATCGAAGCCGACCGCAGCTTCGTGATCGCCGACATCCCGGGCCTGATCGAAGGCGCGGCCGGCGGCGCCGGGCTCGGCGTGCAGTTCCTGAAGCATCTCGCGCGCACGCGGCTGCTGCTGCACGTCGTCGACGTCGCGCCGCTCGACGGCGGCGAGGATCCGGTCGCCGAGATTCGCGCGATCGAGAAGGAGCTCCGCGAGTTCGACCCGGCGCTGCTCGACCGGCCGCGCTGGCTCGTGCTGAACAAGGCGGATCTGATCGCGCCGGACGAGCGCGAGAAGGCGGCGAAGGCGATCGTGCGGCGGCTGCGCTGGAAGCGGCCGTGGTACGTCGTTTCCGCGGTCGCCCGCGAGGGCACCTGGCCGCTGTGCCTGGACATCCAGCGCTTCTTCGACGCGCAGAAAGCGGAGCAGGGCGCCTGATGCCGGCGGCGGGCGCCTGTCCATCGACGACGAAGCCGACCCGCTGGGCCGGCTTCGTCGAAAAGCGCGGTCGGGACGACCGCTGCTCGAGTCGGGCGATCGCGGACGATCGCGGGAAAGTGTTCTCAGCCGAGCGCGCGGATGTGCGCGGTCAGGCGCGTCTTGTGCCGGGCGGCCTTGTTCTTGTGGATCAGTCCACGCGCGGCGTAGCGGTCCATGATCGGCTCGGCGAGCTTGTACGCGGCTTCGGCGCGCGCCTTGTCCTTCGCTTCGATTGCCTTGACGACGTTCTTGATCGCGGTGCGGACCATCGAACGCGCGCTCGTGTTGCGCTGGCGATGCTTCTCGGACTGGCGCGCACGCTTCTTCGCGGACTTGATGTTGGCCAAGGGAAAACTCCAGTATACGGACTCGGAAAAAGACCGCGAATTATGCCGGTGCCGACCGATCGCGTCAAACGCGGCCGCGGAGCCGTCGCCGCGTGAGCCGTCCGAGTCTGCTCCGCTCGATGCTGAGCTTCAGCGGCGGCACGTTCGTCTCGCGCGTGCTCGGCCTCGTGCGCGAGCAGGCGATCGCGTACGCGTTCGGCGCGAATGCGGCGACCGACGCGTTCTGGGTCGCGTTCCGCATCCCGAACTTCCTGCGCCGGCTGTTCGCCGAGGGTTCGTTCTCGGTCGCGTTCGTGCCGGTGCTGACCGAGGTCAAGGAGAAGCGTCCGCACGCGGAGCTGAAGGCGCTCGTCGCGCGCACTGCGGGCACGCTCGGCGGCGTTCTGCTCGTGGTGACCGCGCTCGGCGTGCTCGGCGCCGGCTGGATCGCGCAGGGCTTCGCCCCGGGCGCGGCAGACGAGCCGCAGAAGCTCGCGCTGACGACGGACCTGCTGCGCGTCACGTTCCCGTTCCTGTTCTTCGTCTCGCTGACCGCGCTCGCCGGCGGCGTGCTGAACAGCTTCCACCGGTTCGCGCTGCCGGCGCTGACGCCGGTGCTGTTCAACCTCTGCATGATCGCCGGGGCGCTGTGGCTGCGCCGGTTCTTCGACGTGCCGATCATGGCGCTCGGCTGGGCGATCTTCGTCGCCGGCGTGCTGCAGCTGCTGGTCCAGCTGCCGGCGCTCGCGCGGCTCGATCTGCTCGCGCTGCCGCGCTGGGGCTGGCGCCATCCGCACGTGCGACGCATCCTGACGCTGATGGTGCCGACGCTGTTCGGCTCGTCGGTCGCGCAGATCAACCTGCTGCTCGACACGCTGATCGCGTCGTTCCTGATCACCGGCTCGCAGACCTGGCTCGCGCAGACCGACCGCCTGCTCGAGTTCCCGCTCGGCCTGTTCGGCGTCGCGCTCGGCACGGTGATCCTGCCGTCGCTGTCGCGCCATCACGTCGCGACCGACCACGACGGCTTCGCCAAGGCGCTGGACTGGGGCCTGCGCACCGCGCTGCTGATCTCGCTGCCGGCGATGCTCGCGCTGGTGCTGCTCGCCAAGCCGATCCTCGCGACGCTGCTGCAGCACGGCCGCTTCACCGGTCACGACGTCGACATGGCCGCGCTGTCGCTGTCGGCGCTATCGTTCGGACTGCCGGCGTTCGCGCTGGTCAAGGTCGTCGCGCCGGCGTTCTACGCGCGCCAGGACACGCGCACGCCGGTGCGCGCCGCGGTCGCCGCGATGGTCGCGAACATGGCGATGAACCTGCTGTTCGTCGCGCTGCTGTTCGCACTGTGGCACCGGCCCGAGGATCTGCGCGACGGCTGGCTCGCCGCGGTCGCGCGCGTGCCCGGCCTGCACATGGCGCTCGCGCTGGCGAGCGCGCTGGCGAGCTATCTGAACCTCGCGCAGCTCTGGCTCGCGCTGCGCCGCGCCGGCGTCTACGTGCGCCAGCCGGGCTGGAGCGCGCATCTGCTGCGGCTCGGCGCAGCGTGCGCCGCGATGGTCGCCGTCATCGGCGTCGGGCTGCTGCAGT
>DASWOS010000147.1:0-7331 GCA_036398645.1 Dokdonella sp.
CGCAGCTGTTCCGCGAAGCGATCGGGCCGGTACGTCCGCTGAAGCCGGCCGGCGCCCCGACGCAGCGGCCGACGCCGCCGCAGCCGGAGCCGACGCAGGCGTTGCTCGACGAAGCCCGCGTGCGCGACGAGCTGCTCAGCCATCCGATCGATCCGGGCGCGATCGAGGTCGGCGACGAGATCAGCTATCTGAAGCCCGGTCAGCAGCGGCGGCTGTTGCAGCGCCTGCGCCGCGGCCAGTTCAGCGTCGGCGCCGAGCTCGACCTGCACGAGATGAGCAGCGCGGTCGCGCGCGAGGCGATCCGGCTGTTCCTTGACGACTGCCGCCGGCGCGGCGTGCTGTGCGTACGCATCGTGCACGGCAAGGGCTTGCGCTCGAAGGCGAACGGGCCGGTGCTGAAGCAGCTGACCGACTCGCTGCTGCGGCGGCGCGCCGACGTGCTCGCGTTCGCATCGGCGCGGCCGGCGCAGGGCGGCACCGGCGCGGTCGTCGTGCTGCTGCAGCGGCGCTGAGAGGCCGCCCGCGCGCGATCACTCGTCGCGATCGCTCCATCGGCACAGCTCGCGCAGCAGCGCGGTCGCGAAGGCGCCGGCGCCGAGCTCGAACGCGCATTCGAGCGTGTCGCCGTCCCATGCGTGCGCGAGCCCGCCGCCGCGCAGGCGCAGCGCGCGCCGCTCCTGACGCAGGTCGGCAGCGGCGAGCCCGGCGGCGAACGCCGCGTGCGCCGCGGCCGCCGCGTCCTCGAGCCGGCGCACCGCGCCGGTGCTGCGCAGCTCGCCGCGCCCCCACAGCGGTCCGGTCGGATGGATCTCGAGCGCCGCGCAGCGCCGCTCGAGCACCTCGTCGATCGGCTCGGGACCGAAGATCGCGCGCGCGCCGTCGAGCATCCACACCTCGCCGTCGAGCGGCCGGTCCCAGCTGCGGTCGGCGACGCGCGTGGCGAGCGCGGCGTTGAACAGCGCCGAGCGCGCCGCCGACAGCGCGACGCCGTGCTGGAAGCGCGGCAGCCGGCGGCCGGCGAACAGCGCCTCGGCGAGCGCGAGGTTCGCGCCGCCGCGGCCGAACCGCTGCTCACCGAAGTAGTTCGGCACACCGCGCGCGCGGATCGCCTCGAGCCGCGACGCGGCCGCGTCGCGATCGCCGCTCGCCCCGCGCAGGCGGATGCGGAAGCGGTTGCCGCGGTGCGCGCCGCGCTTGAGCTTGCGGTCGTGCCGCGTCGCCTCGAGCACGGCGACGCCGGCCACGTCGAGCGCGGACCAGTCCGGCCCGTCGCGACCGGGCAGATGCACGGTGAACGCCTGGCGCGCGACCGCGTGGCGGTCCTTGAGCCCGGCGTAGCCGACCGCGGCCGGTGCGACGCCGGCCGCGCGCGCGAGCTCGCGCGCGACCCAGTCGGTGTTCGCGCCGGTCTTCTCGATGCGCAGGAACGCGTGCTCGCCGTGCCCGCTCGGCTCGAAGCCGAGCACTTCCTCGACGTCGAAGTCGGCCGGCTCGAGGCGCAGCCGCGCGCACAGCGGCGGCCCGCCGTGCGCGTACGGCAGCTCCGCGCTCAATCGGGTGCGTCCGCTTCGTCGCGCGTGTCGAGCTCCACGCGCGTGACGAGCTCGCGCAGCTCCGGATCGGCGAGGTCGACCGCGTCGCGCGCGACGCGGCGCTGCAGCAGCACGACCGCGAACGCGGCGATGCCCTCGCCGCGGCCGGTGAAGCCGAGCCGTTCGCTGGTCGTCGCCTTGACGCTGACGTCGCCGATCGCGCAGCCGAGATCGGTCGCGAGGTTGCGCCGCATCGCCTCGACGTGCGGCGCGATCTTCGGTCGCTCGCAGACGATCGTGACGTCCGCGTTCGCGAGCGCGTAGCCGCGGTCGACCATCAGCGCGGCGCAGTGCAGCAGGAAGTGCCGGCTGCTGACGTCCTTCCAGCGCGCGTCGCTCGGCGGGAAATGGCGGCCGATGTCGCCCAGCGCGAGCGCGCCGAGCAGCGCGTCGCAGAGCGCGTGGATCACGACGTCGCCGTCGGAATGCGCGACGACGCCGTGCTCGTGCGGCACGTTGACGCCGGCGAGCACGACGTGGTCGCCGGCGCCGAATGCGTGGACGTCGAGGCCTTGGCCGATGCGCATGTTCCGAATCCGGGCGGTCGTCGCGCGACGGGCGCGGTCTTCAGTCGCGAGCCATTCTAGACCGGATCGTCGCCGCGGCGGCCGCGCGCGGCTCGGCGCTCCAGATGCGCGAAGTGCTCGGCGAGCGCGAGGTCCGCGGCGACCGTGACCTTGATGTTGCACTCGTCGCCCTCGACGAGCAGCGGGCGCCGGCCGGTGCGCTCGATCGCCATCGCCTCGTCGGTCACCGCGACGCCGGCCGCGTGCGCGGCCTCGAGCGCCGCGGCGAGCTCGCCGCGGCGGAACATCTGCGGCGTCAGCGCGCGCCAGCGCGCGTCGCGCGGCTCGGTGGCGACGACGCGGCCGTCCGCGCCGGCGCGCTTCAGCGTGTCGCGCAGCGGCGCCGCGAGCAGCGCGCCGCCGGCCGCGGCGCCGCGCTCGACGAGACGCGCGACGTCGGCGAGCGGTACGCACGGCCGTGCCGCGTCGTGCACGAGCACGAACGCGTCGGCGCCGACCGCGTCCGGCAGCGCGCGGAGGCCTGCGAGCACCGACGCGCTGCGCTCGTCCGCGCCGGTCGCGGTGCGCACCGGCTTGCCGCCGACCTCGACGAGGCCGGGCCAGTGGCGGTCGTCCGCGGCGAGCACGACGACGAAACCGGCGACGTGCACGCTCGCGGCGAGCCGTTCGAGCGTGCACACCAGCAGCGGGCGTCCGGCGAGCGGCGCGTACTGCTTCGGCGCGGCGGCGCCGAAGCGCGTTCCGCGGCCGGCCGCCGGCACGACGCACCAGAGCGGGTCAGCGTCCGCCATCGCCCTTCGCGGCGCCGTCCTCGCCCGGCGGTGCCGGTTCGACGACCTGGTAGAACGTCTCGCCGGGCTTCAGCAGGCCGAGCTCGGCGCGCGCGCGTTCCTCGATCGCCTCGTCGCCGTGCTTCAGATCCTCGACCTCGGCCGACAGCGTTTCGTTGCGTGCCTTGAGCTTCGCGTTCTCGGCCTTCTGCTCGGCGATCCGCTGCTTGAGCAGCCAGACCTCGCGCATGCCGCCGGGCCCGGTCCACAGGCGCACCTGCAGCGCGATCAGCAGGATCAACAGGACCAGGGCGACGTAGCGCAGCACGCCGCGCGGCTCAGCCGCCGAAGCTCGGCAGGTTCGGGAACGCGGCCTTGCCGGCGTAGCGCGCGGCCGCGCCGAGCTGCTCCTCGATGCGCAGCAGCTGGTTGTACTTCGCGATGCGGTCGGAGCGCGACAGCGAGCCGGTCTTGATCTGCGTCGCCGTCGTCGCGACCGCGAGATCCGCGATCGTCGTGTCCTCGGTCTCGCCGGAACGGTGCGAGACGACGGCCGCGTAGCCGACCGCGTCGGCCATCGCGATCGCGTCGAGCGTCTCGGTCAGCGTGCCGATCTGGTTGACCTTGATCAGGATCGCGTTCGCGATGCCTTTCGCGATGCCTTCGCGGAAGATCGCGGGATTGGTCACGAAGATGTCGTCGCCCACGAGCTGTATCTTGCGGCCGAGCGCATCGGTCAGCAACTTCCAGCCGTCCCAATCGGACTCGGCCATGCCGTCCTCGATCGTCAGGATCGGGTACTTCGCGCACCAGCCGGAAAGGAATTCGACGAACTGCGCCGAGGTCAGCGCCTTGCCCTCGCCGTCGAGCCGGTACAGGCCGTCGCGGTGGAACTCCGAGCTCGCCGCGTCGAGGCCGAGCCAGACGTCGCCGCCGGCCTCGTAGCCGGCCTTCGCGATCGCCTCGAGGATCGTCTCGATCGCTTCCTCGTTCGACTTCAGGTTCGGCGCGAAACCGCCTTCGTCGCCGACCGCGGTGCCGAGACCGCGGCCGTGCAGCACGGACTTCAGCGCGTGGAAGATCTCGGTGCCGGCGCGCAGCGCCTCGGCGAAGCTCGGCAGGCCGACCGGCAGGATCATGAACTCCTGCAGGTCGACGTTGTTGTCCGCGTGCGCGCCGCCGTTGACGATGTTCATCATCGGCACCGGCAGCACCAGCGCACGCGCGCCGGCGAGATGCTTCCAGAGCGGCACGCGCTCCGACGCGGCGACCGCGTGCGCCGCGGCGAGCGAGACGCCGAGCAGCGCGTTCGCGCCGAGCCGACCCTTGTTCGGCGTGCCGTCGAGCGCGATCAGCTTCTCGTCGAGGCCGCGCTGGTCGGCCGCGTCGGCGCCGGCGAGCGCCTGCGCGATCGTCGTGTTCACGTTCTCGACCGCGTTGCGCACGCCCTTGCCGAGGTAGCGCCGCTTGTCGCCGTCGCGCAGCTCGACGGCTTCGCGCGAGCCGGTCGAGGCGCCGGACGGCACCGCCGCACGTCCGAACGAACCGTCGGCGAGCGTGACGTCGGCCTCGAGGGTCGGGTTGCCGCGCGAATCGAGGATCTCGCGCGCGTGGATCGTTGCGATGGCTTTCATGGTCGAACGGGTTCCCTGGGACGAAACGAAGAAGAAGACGCGCATTCCGCGCGGCCGCCGCGTGCACGGACGCTGCCGGTTTCGACGCGCAGCACATGCGAGATGAAGCTGCGGCGCTCGCGCGGCGCGCAGCCGAGTCCGCGCAGCCGCGCGACGAGCCCGGCATGGCCGCGGCCGCGCGCGCACCACGCATCGCGGTGCTCGAACGCGATCTGCGGGATCGCGCCGAGCAGCGCGTCACCGGCGTTCAGCCGAACGTCGAGCTCGGCGCTCTCGACGTCCACGTGCATGACGTCGCGCGGGCGCGTTCGGACGCGGCGCGCACGGTCCTCGTCGCCGGCCGCGCGCGGCGCGCGCGCGCTCGTGAGCGGGAACGCGGCCGTCGACGCGAGCAGCGCGACGGCGCGGCTCGAGGTCGCGGCGCGGTGCTCGCGGCCGGCGCGCCCTGCGCGTCGAGCCGCGCGCGGAGCGCCGCGGAGGCGAACGCCTCGGCGCCGCGGCGGCCGCGGTCCGATCACGACTTCCCCGCTCGGAAACGGCGACGCCGCCGCTGGTGCCGACGCAACGCGATCATCGACGCGAATCCGCTGCCGCCCGACCCGAAAGAGTATTACCTGCCGGACGATCAATCCACTCCGCGCGCCTTGACGACGCGGTCGAGCTCGAGCAGCGTCTCCAGCAGCGCTTCCATCTTGCCGAGCGGCCACGCGTTGGGCCCGTCGCTGAGTGCCTTGTCCGGATCCGGATGCGTCTCCATGAACACGCCGGCGATGCCGACCGCGACCGCCGCGCGCGCGAGCACCGGCACGAACTCGCGCTGTCCGCCGGACTTGCCGCCGGCACCGCCCGGCAGCTGCACCGAGTGCGTCGCGTCGAACACGACCGGGCAGCCGGTCTCGCGCATGACCGCGAGGCTGCGCATGTCGGAGACGAGATTGTTGTAGCCGAAGCTCGCGCCGCGCTCGCAGACCATGATCTGGTCGTTGCCGGTCGCGGTCGCCTTCTCGGCGACGTGCTTCATCTCCCACGGCGACAGGAACTGGCCTTTCTTGATGTTGACCGGCCGGCCGGCGCTCGCGACGTTGCGGATGAAGTCGGTCTGGCGGCACAGGAACGCCGGCGTCTGCAGCACGTCGACGACCTCGGCGACCTCGGCGAGCGGCGTGTATTCGTGCACGTCGGTCAGCACCGGCACGCCGACCTGGCGCTTGACCTCGGCGAGGATGCGCAGGCCCTGCTCGAGGCCCGGTCCGCGGAAGCTCGCGCCGGACGTGCGGTTCGCCTTGTCGAAGCTCGACTTGAACACGAACGGGATGCCGAGCCGGCCGGCGATCTCCTTCAGCGTCGCCGCCGAATCGACCTGCAGCTGCAGCGATTCGACGACGCAGGGCCCCGCGATCAGGAACAGCGGACGCTCGAGGCCGACCTCGAAGCCGCAGAGCTTCATCGGATCGCCCGCGCGATCGCGCGCGTTCGCGAAGGCCGAGCGCGGACGAAAGACGCGTGTCCTCGCGCGTGATCCGCGCGCGTCGCGCTCACGCGACGGCTTCCTTCGCGTCCGGCTGCGCGAGCCGCGGCGCTTCGCGCATCGCGCGCTGCTCGCGCGCGGCGCGGATGAAGCCGATGAACAGCGGATGGCCGTCGCGCGGCGTCGAGGTGAACTCCGGATGGAACTGGCACGCGACGAACCACGGGTGGCCCGGCAGCTCGACCATCTCGACGAGCAGATCGTCCATCGACTTGCCGGCGATGACGAGGCCGAGGTCCTCGAACTGCTGGCGATAGCGGTTGTTGAACTCGTAGCGGTGGCGGTGCCGCTCGCGGATCACGTCGCGCGCGTACAGCTCGCGCGACAGCGTGCCGGCCTTGAGCCGGCATTCCTGCGCGCCGAGGCGCATCGTGCCGCCGAGGTCGGAGCTCTCGTCGCGGCGCTCGACGTCGCCGCCCGACGTGGTCCATTCGGTGATCAGCGCGATGACCGGGTGCGCGCAGTTCTTGTCGTTCTCGCTCGAGTTCGCGCCGTCGAGCCCGGCGATCGAGCGCGCGAAGTCGATGACCGCGGCGTGCATGCCGTAGCAGATGCCGAAGTACGGCACGCGCCGCTCGCGCGCGTAGCGCGCCGCGGCGATCTTGCCCTCGAAGCCGCGCTTGCCGAAGCCGCCGGGCACGAGGATGCCGTCGGCGTCCTTGAGCAGGTCCGGGCCGCGGCGCTCGATCTCCTCGGACTCGACCCAGCGCAGGTTCACGCGCGTGCGCTGCTTCAGGCCGCCGTGGCGCAGCGCCTCGCCGAGCGACTTGTACGCGTCCTTGTGCTCGACGTACTTGCCGACGATCGCGATGTCGACCTCGCCGTGCGGGTGCTCGACCGCGTCGACGGTGCGCTCCCACTCGGACAGATCGGCGGCCTGCGCGTTCAGGCGCAGCCGGTCGACGACGATCTCGTCGAGCTTCTGCGCGTGCAGCCACAGCGGCAGCTGGTAGATGATGTCGACGTCGACCGCGCTGATGACGGCCTTTTCCGGCACGTTCGTGAACAGCGCGATCTTGCGCCGCTCGACCTGCGGCAGCGGCTGCTCGCAGCGGCAGAGCAGCACGTCCGGCTGGATGCCGATCGAGCGCAGCTCCTTGACCGAGTGCTGGGTCGGCTTGGTCTTGATCTCGCCGGCGGCCTTGATGTACGGCACCAGCGTCAGGTGCATGAACATCGCCGCCTCGGCGCCGTGCTCGATGCGGATCTGGCGGATCGCCTCGAGGAACGGCAGCGACTCGATGTCGCCGACCGTGCCGCCGATCTCGACGAGCGCGACG
>DASWOS010000148.1:0-6905 GCA_036398645.1 Dokdonella sp.
CGCCGAAGTGACGGTACGCGACGCCGGCCGCGGCGAGCGCCGGCGCGAGCGCGTCGGCGCCGAACTGCGGATGGCGGCGCGAGGCCGGAAAGCGGCGCACGTCGGCGATCGCGTCGATCGCGTGCTCCTGCAGCAGGCCGAGGAACTCCGGCCATGCGAGCGTCGAATGGCCGATCGTGCGGATCGTCGCGGCGGCGGCGTTCATCGGCGGATTCTGCTTGCTTTCGGCGCCGGCGGACGCACTTTCGGCACTGTCGCGCGCCCCGGCCGCGCGCGACGCTGCGAATGCGTTCCGAGCGAGGAGGAGACGCGATGCTGACGTTCGTGCTGTGGCTGCTGCTGTTCGTGTTCTGCTGGCCGTTGGCGCTGCTCGCGCTCGTGCTGTATCCGATCGTCTGGCTGCTGCTGCTGCCGTTCCGGCTCGTCGGCGTCGCGGTCGAAGGCGTGTTCGCGCTGCTGAAGGCGCTGCTGTTCCTGCCCGCGCGCGTGCTCGGCGGCCGACCGAGCTATTGAGCCGGTGACGCCGCGGCGCGGCCGCATCCGTCAGCCGAAGAACCAATAGCAGACTGCGATCGAAGCGGCGACGCCGGCGAGGTCGGCGACGAGCGCGCAGCCGACCGCGTGCCGCGCGCGGCGCACGCCGACCGCGCCGAAATAGACCGCGAGCACGTAGAACGTCGTCTCCGTGCTGCCCTGCACGGTCGCGGCGACCAGCGCCGGGAAGCTGTCGACGCCGTGCGTCTTCATCGTGTCGATCAGCATCGCGCGCGCGGCGCTGCCGGAGAACGGCTTGACCAGCGCGGTCGGCAGCGCGTCGACGAAGCGCGCGTCCCAGCCCTGCGCGACGACGAGCCGGCGCAGCGCGTCGAGCGCGAAGTCGAGCGCGCCCGACGCGCGCAGCACGCCGACCGCGCAGAGCATCGCGACGAGGTACGGCAGCAGGTCCTTGGCGACGTCGAAGCCCTGCCGCGCGCCGTCGACGAAGCTCTCGTAGACCGGCACCTTCTTCGCCGCACCGGCGACGAGGAACGCGAGGACGACCGCGAACAGCACGAGGTTGCCGAGCAGCGACGACAGCGCCGCGAGGGCGCCCGCCGACAGCGTCGCGAGCAGCGCGACGAGGCCGCCGAGCACGAGCCCGGTCGCGGCGAGCCAGATCACCACGACCGGATCGCCGAGGCGGAGCCGCTGCACGCAGGCGACCGCGACCAGGCCGGTCAGCGTCGACGCGCTCGTCGCGAGCAGGATCGGCAGGAACACGAGCGTCGGATCGTGCGCGCCCTGCTGCAGGCGATACATGAAGATCGACACCGGCAGCAGCGTCAGCGACGACGCGTTCAGCACGAGGAACAGGATCTGCGCGTCGGTCGCGGTCTGCGGATGCGGATTCAGCGTCTGCAGCTCGCGCATCGCGCGCAGGCCGATCGGCGTCGCCGCGTTGTCGAGGCCGAGCACGTTCGCGGCGAAGTTCAGCGTGACGAGCCCGATGGCCGGATGGCCGCGCGGCACCGCCGGCATCAGCCGCGCGAACAACGGTCCGAGCAGGCGCGCGAGCCGGTCGACGAGCCCGGCCTGCTCGGCGATGCGCAGGAAGCCCAGCCACAGCGTCAGCGTGCCGAACAGCAGGATCACGATCTCGACCGACAGCCGCGCCATGTCGAACAGGCTAGCGACGATCGCGGCGAACACGCCGGCGTCGCCGCCGATCCAGCGCGCGAGCGCCGATGCCGCGGCGACCAGGAAGAAGCCGAGCCAGAGGCGATTGAGCATGGCGCACCGTCCGGCGGCCGGGCGCCGCCGCGCTATCCTAAAGAAAAGCCGGCCACGCGCGTCAGCCGTCGACGTAGGGTTCGCTCGCGAGCATCGCCTCGACGCGTTGCGCCATCGCCAGCGCGAACTCCTCGCCCTTCGCCTTGGCCAGCACGCGCCGGTACTCCGGCAGAAGCTCGACGAGCTCCTGCCGCGCGTAGCATTTCTCGAGCTTCAGCGTGAACAGGAACGCGCGCAGGCCGAGCGCCGCGACCACGGTCTCGTTCATGAACTGGCGCACCGTCGACAACCCTCCGAACGCGGCCGGTGCCGCGGCCGGCGCGCGTTGCGGCCGCGCCGCCGCGGCGCGCGCGACGACGAGGCCGTCTTCAGCGAGCTTGGCGAGGCTCGCGTCGAAGTCGCCGAGACTCGCGAACTGCGCGCGCAGCTCGGCGACGGTCTGCTCGCCGTGGATCGCGATCAGCAGCGAGCGCTGACGAGGGCTCAGGCGAAATCGCCGCTCCTCGACCTCGCGGCGCCCGGCGTCGGTCTTGACCGGCACGTCAACGTCCCTCATGGCGCCTCTCCGTTTTTCGCCGGGGCGCCGATGATAGAAAGCCGCGGCCGCGAAGTCAGCGCGTCGCCGCACGGTGCCGGTGCGCGCCGGCGCGCGGCGGCGTCCTCGGGAAAACCCGTACTCGGGTATGTCCCAGGCTGACGATGACGATCGGGTTACGTAAGGTCCTCCCATACGCCGCCGTACGGCGTGTTCGCTCCCCCTGATCGCGAGGTCCGCCATGTCGCCCGTTTCCGCCGTTCGCGCCGACGCCGGCCGTTCCGCCGGCTTCCAGGAAGTCCATGCCGATGCGTCGCAGTACGCGAAGGCCGCCGACATCGCGCCGGCCGGCGCGCGCGCCGCCGACACCAGCACGCGCATCGACGGCGACGCGTCGAACACCGGTGGCCGCACGTACACGACGACGCCGGACGGCAAACGGATCGCGGTCGATCCGCTGCACCAGAGCGCGCAGGTCTCGATCGCGCGCGAGCGCACGCTCGTCGACGACGGCAGCGGCAGCCAGTACGTCAGCTCCGACCAGCTCGTGCTGACGACCGGCGCCGGCAACGACAAGATCTCGGTCAAGAACAGCGCGGACGGCTCGCTGGCCGTGCAGGTCAACGGCGAGTCGTACCAGCTCGAGATGGCGCAGGGCCAGGCGCTGACGCTGCGCACCGGCGACGGCAACGACGTCATCGACGTCGCCTCGGACGTCAAGGTCAATCTGATCGTCGACGCCGGCGCCGGCGACGACACGGTCACGACCGGCGCCGGCGACGACAACGTCGACGGCGGTTCCGGCAACGACACGATCAGGACCGGCGACGGCAGCGACTACGTGTTCGGCAACAGCGGCGTCGACACGATCGACGCCGGCGCCGGCAACGACGTCGTCTACGGCGGCGACGGCGACGACGTGCTCGCCGGCGGCGCCGGCGCGGACTACGTCGAAGGCGGCGCCGGCAACGACACGATCGACGGCGGCGACGGCCGGGACATGCTCTCGGGCGGCGTCGGCGACGACCGCGTCACGAGCGGCGCCGGCGACGACCGCGTCTACACCGGCGCCGGCACCGATACGGTCGACAACGCGGCCGGCGCCGACGTGATCTACGGCCAGCAGGGCACCGACGCGTTCTCGGCCGCGCGCGGCGCGAGCAACCAGGTCGTCAACGTCGACCTGACCGGCTCGCCCGGCAGCAAGGG
Source organism: Dokdonella sp. (assembly GCA_036398645.1). Taxonomy (GTDB): domain Bacteria; phylum Pseudomonadota; class Gammaproteobacteria; order Xanthomonadales; family Rhodanobacteraceae; genus Dokdonella_A. The sequence goes on from DASWOS010000148.1 coordinate 3,515, forward strand.
TCTGAAGATCGAAGGTTCCGACGCGTTCAAGCAGCGCGTGCAGGCCGACATCGACATGCTGAGCGCGTCGCCGGTCGGCCGCCGTATGCTCGCCGAATACGACAAGGCCGCGGCGAACGGCAACACGGTCACGATCCGCGAGCTCGCGAACGAGGACAACGGCTACACGATGCCGACCGAGAACGGCACCTGGGCCGACACCGAGCTCGTCAACGGTCGCGCCGGCAAGGGCGACGACGCGGTCATCGCGTACAATCCGTCGTTCCACATGGCGGAGTTCCCGGCGCCGGTCGGGGTGCTGTATCACGAGATGTCGCACGCCTACGACGCAGTCAACGGAACGTTCCAGCCCGGCACGTACGGCGGCAGCGACGCGCAGGACCGCAACGCCGGCGTGCCGAACTCCGAGCGTCAGGCGGTCGGCCTCGACAACACCGGCACGCCGTACGACTTCGACCACGATCCGTCGACGCCGAAGACGACCGCGAACCCGATCGCGCTGACCGAGAACGGCCTGCGCGCCGAGCTCGGTCTGCCGCTGCGGCTGCACTACGCGCTGTGAGAGATGCCGCGGCCGCGCGCTCCGCACGGATGCCGATGCGCGGTGCGCGACCCTTCGCCGAGCGCGCGCCCCGGCTCGCGCTCGGCGCCGCGCTCGGCGCCCGCATCGCGGCCGGCGCCGCGGAGCCGGCGATGACGACCTCGGCGCATGCCGAGGTCGAGGACGGCACGACCGTGCTGTCGGTCGATTTCGGCTGGTCCTCGACGCGCGATCTGCAGGTGCGCTACCGCATCGAGAACCGCGGCCGCGCGCTCCGCACGGATGCCGACGCGCGCTGCGCGACCCTTCGCCGAGCGCGCGCGCCGGCTCGCGCTCGGCGCCGCGCTCGGCGCCCGCGTCGCGGCCGGCGCCGCGGAGCCGGCGATGACGACCTCGGCGCACGCCGAGGTCGCGGACGGCACGACCGTGCTGTCGGTCGATTTCGGCTGGTCCTCGGCGCGCGATCTGCAGGTGCGCTACCGCGTCGAGAACCGGGGCCGCGAACCGGTCATGGTGTTCGACCGCGGCGACAGCGTCGCGGTCGCGACGCACCGGCTGCCACTCGGCGGCGTGCCGGCGCCGGCGACCGAGCAGCGCGACGGCACGCTGACCCTGAGCCACCGCGCGCTCGCGCTGCCGAAGCGCGCGCCGACCGTGCCGCCGGTGCCGCTCGCCGTGCGCGTCGACGCCGGCGGCCGCGCCGACGGCACGTTCCGCACCGGCGTGCCGGGCGAGGTGACGCGCGTGCGCTATTGCGTCGGCGTCGCGCCGTTCGCCGAGGCGGATTTCTCCGCGCCGCAGAGCGCCGCCGGAGGTTCGATCTGGCGCGCGTCGTTCGCGCTCGCCGAGCGCCAGCGAATGCTCTGCACGCCGTGGTTCGACCTCGCCCGCGGCGCGTTCGAGCGGGACTGATCGCGCATCCGCGGCGCCGTGCTCAGTCGGGCGGCGCGGTCGCGTTCGCCTCGTCGTCGGCGCGTTCGAAGCGGTAGCCGACGCCGTACACCGACGCGATCGGATCGACGCCGAGCTCGGCGAGCTTGCGCCGCAGGTTCTTCACGTGGCTGTCGACGGTGCGCTCGCTGACGACGCGATGGTCGCGGTACAGCGCGTCGATCAGCTGCGCGCGCGAGAACACGCGGCCCGGCTGCGAGGACAGCTTCGCGAGCAGCCGGAACTCGACCGGCGTCAGCGCGAGCGTGCGACCGTGCAGACGCGCCTCGAACTGCGCCTCGTCGAGCTCGACGCCGGACGCGGCCGCGCCGGAGCCGGCGCGCACGCGGCGCAGCACCGCGCGCACGCGCGCGACGACCTCGCGCGGGCTGAACGGCTTGCAGATGTAGTCGTCGGCGCCGAGCTCGAGGCCGAGCAGGCGGTCGATCTCCTCGACGCGCGCGGTGATCATCAGGATCGGCACGTTCGAGAACGCGCGCACGCCGCGGCAGATCGCCAGCCCGTCGAGGCCCGGCAGCATCACGTCGAGCAGCACCGCGTCGGGCGCGCGCTCGCGCACCCAGGCGATCGCGCCGACGCCGCTGTCGAGCACGCTGACGCGGAAGCCGGCCGCGACGAGATAATCGCGCAGCAGCGCGGCGATCTTCGGCTCGTCCTCGACGACGGCGACGTGCGCCGGCGCGACCGCGGACGCCGACGCGTTCACGCCGGCCTCGCCGCGAGCGGCAGATGCACCGCGACGCGCAGCCCGCCGAGCGCGGACGGCGTCGCCTCGATGCGGCCGTCGTGCGCCTCGACGATCGCGCGGCAGATCGCGAGGCCGAGCCCGGCGCCGCCGGTCGCGCGCACGCGCGAGGCGTCGACGCGGTAGAGCCGATCGAACAGCCGCGGCAATGCCTCGGCCGGCACGCCCGGCGCGCTGTCCTCGACGACGAGCGCCGCGTCGTCGCCGTCCGGCGCGAGCGCGACGCGGATGCGCCCCGGTGCCTGCGTGTAGCGGCGCGCGTTCGCGAGCAGGTTGTCGACGAGCTGCGCGATCCGGCGCGCGTCCGCGCGTACGCGCGGCGTGCGCGCGAACGTCTCCTCGAGCGCGAGCCCGACGTCGGCGAGCGCGTCGCGCTGCGGATCGACGACGTCGCGCACGAGCAGCTCGAGGTCGACCGCCTCGAAGCGGTAGTCGAGCGCGCCGGCGTCGGCGAGTGAGAGCTGGTAGAGATCCTCGATCAGCGCGCCGAGACGCTCGCATTCGGCGTGCAGCGAATCGAACGCCTGCGCACCGGCCGCGCGCACGCCGTCCTGCAGCGCCTGCACCTCGCCGCGCAGGATCGCGAGCGGCGTGCGCAGCTCGTGCGCGATGTCGGCGCCCCAGTGCCGGCGCGCCTCGCGGTGCTGCTCGAGCGCCGCGGCGAGATGGTTGAAGTCCGCGGCGAGCTCGCCGAACTCGTCGCGGCGATCGACCGCGACGCGGCGCGCGTAGTCGCCGGCGGCGAGCGCGCGCGTCGCCTCGGCGAGCGCGCGCACCGGCGCGAGCAGCCGGCGCGCGAACGCGAACGCGAGCACGAGCGCGCCGACCAGCACCGCGGCCGCGGCGACGACCGCGGTGCGCAGCTGCGCGCGCGCAAAGCCGAGGTCGACCGCGCGGCTGATCTCCGGCATCCGCGCCAGGCGCAGCGTGCCGATGCGCGTGCCGTCGAGCTCGACCGGCACCGCGTGCGCGTCGGCCGGCACCTCGGGGCTGCCGGCGACGAGCATGCCGTCCGCGTCGAGCAGCGCGAGCCGCGGTCCCGGGTCCGGCGGCCCGTGCCGCGGCGAGTCGTGCGACGGCCGGCGCTCCGACGCGCCGCGCCGATCGTCGCGCGAGTCCGGCGGCGGCTCGTCGCCACGCGTTTCGACGAGCTC
>DASWOS010000149.1:0-2516 GCA_036398645.1 Dokdonella sp.
CGTGGCCGCGCCCGAGCGCGCCGCGCCGGTCGCGACGCCGGCGCCCGCGCCACCGGACGCCGCGACGCCGCCGGCGAGCGGCACGCCGACCGTGCACGACGCGCGCACGATGTCCGCGCCGATCCGGCCGGCGCCGCAGCCCGCGCGCACGCCGCCGCCGGCGGCGCCGACGAGCTCGATCGAGCTGCGCCGCGACCTGCAGCTCGCCCCGGACGAATGGCTCGCGCACGTGCGCGAGCTGCTGCACGAGGGCCGGCGTCAGCAGGCGATCGAGAGCCTGCGCCTGTTCCGCCGCGCACATCCGCGCGCGCCGCTCCCGCCCGAGCTCGAGCCGCTTGCGAACTAGCCGCCGCGCCGCCTCCGCGTCCCGCGCCGCCCGTGCCGCACGGAGCGCGGCGACGAGCGCGCGACCTCGCGCATCGAAGCGCGCCGCGCGCCGCGCCGGCGGTTGATGTCGTGCACGCGAGCCGATACGAGAGCGCATTCTTGCCGGACGCACGCGCCGCCGCCGAGCGCCGATCGGGACCCGTGCTGACGCGCGACGTCGTCGCCGCGATGCGTGCCGCGATCGCGGCCGGCGCCACGACGTGGTCCGGCTCGTTCGATCTCGGCCGCAGCCGCGACGAGGTCGCGGTGTCCGCCGGCGGCTGGCGCTGGCGCGGCCGCGACTATCCGTGGCCCGCGGACGTGAGGGAGCGCACGATCTACGTCTGGGACGGCGACGCGTTTCGCGCCGCGCAACGTTACGGCGCCGCGCTGATCAAGCTCGTGCCGACCGCATGGGGCGCGCCGACGTTCGAGATCGACGGCATCAAGATGCTGCCGACGTCGCAGACCTCGCCGTTCGCCGACGCGCAGCGCAAGGTCGCGCTGATCGCGCCGCACGGCGCCCGCATCCTCGACACCTGCGGCGGGCTCGGCTACTTCGCGCAGGCGTGCCTCGACGGCGGCGCCGCGCTCGTGCACTCGTTCGAGAAGAACGCCGACGTGCTCTGGCTGCGCTGCGTGAACCCGTGGTCGCCGGACCCGGCGGACGCCGGCGCGCGCCTGCGGCTCGAGCACGCGGACGTCTGCGAGCGCATCGCGACGCTGCCCGACGCCGCGTACGACGCGATCCTGCACGATCCACCCCGCTTCGGCATCGCCGGCGAGCTCTATTCGCAGGCGTTCTACGACCAGCTCGCCCGCGTGCTGCGCGCGCGCGGGCGCCTGTTCCACTACGTCGGTACGCCGAACCGCAAGACCAGCGGCCGCGACGTACCGGCGGAAGTCGCGCGCCGCCTCGCGAGCGCCGGCTTCGCGACCGAACGCGCGCTCGACGGCGTGCTCGCGACGAAGCGCGGCGGCGCGTCGCGGCGGCGTTGACCTGCGCTGCGGACGCGGCGTCCGCGCCGGCGCGGACGTCGCTCGCAGCCGCGTGCGTCCGCTCCGACGTGCAGCGCCGCGAACCGTGCACGCACTCCGCTTCGCGCGTCGCGCGCCGCCGCGCTCGTCGCCTGCGGCAGCGTCGCCTTCGTCCGCGTCGGCGCCCGGCACGCGCGACGGCCGACGCGGCAGCGGCCGGCGTCGACCGCCGCATTCGCAGCGGCGGTCGTCGGTGCTGCCGACGCCGTTTGGATGCGCGTTGTCGTCGACGGCGCCGTCGCGCCGGCGCCTCTTTCGATCCGGCGCGCGCGGATTTATCGTGGCGCGTCCGCCGGATTCCGCGCCCGCCCCCGAATGGTCTTCACCGATCTCGCTACGCGCGCTTACGACCACGACTGGCGCCTCGACCCGATCGTGCGCAGCCTGCTCGACACGGACTTCTACAAGCTGCTGATGCTGCAGCTGATCTGGCGGCGCTATCGCGACGTGCAGGCGACCTTCGAGCTGATGAACCGCAGCCGCGGCGTGCGCCTCGCCGAGGCGATCCCGGAAAGCGAGCTGCGCGCGCAGCTCGACCACGTGCGCACGCTGCGCCTGCGCAAGAACGAGCTGATCTGGCTCGCCGGCAACACGTTCTACGGGCGCCGGCAGATGTTCCAGCCGGATTTCATCGCCTGGCTCGCCGACGTGCAATTGCCGGACTACGAGCTCTCGCGCCGCGACGGCCAGTACGTGCTGCGCTTTCCGGGACCGTGGACGCACACGACGTTGTGGGAGATTCCGGCGCTCGCGATCGTCAACGAGCTGCGCTCGCGCGCGGCGTTCCGCGACCGCGGCCGCTTCGCGCTCGACGTGCTCTACGCACGCGCGAAGGCGAAGCTCTGGGAGAAGGTCGAGCGGCTGCGCGCGCTGCCCGGGCTCGTGCTGTCGGACTTCGGCACGCGCCGGCGCCACGGCTTCCTGTGGCAACGCTGGTGCGTCGAGGCGCTGAAGGAGGGCCTCGGCGACCGCTTCATCGGCACGTCGAACGTGCTGATCGCGATGCAGGCCGATCTCGAGGCGATCGGCACGAACGCGCACGAGCTGCCGATGGTGCTCGCGGCGCTCGCCGAGGACGACGCCGGCGTGCGCGCCGCGCCGTACCGCGTGCT
>DASWOS010000150.1:0-9165 GCA_036398645.1 Dokdonella sp.
CTGACCCGTCAGCCCGCTGATGAACGCCGTCGGCACGAACACCGCGCACAGCACGAGCGCGGTCGCGGCCTTCGGCTCGAGACCTTCCTCGATGTTGCGCTCGACGTTCTCGACGACGACGATCGCGTCGTCGACGACGATGCCGATCGCGAGCACGAGACCGAACAGCGACAGCGTGTTCAGGCCGAAGCCGAACAGGTGCATGACGCCGAGCGTGCCGATCAGCGACACCGGCACCGCGAGCAGCGGGATGATCGACGCGCGCCAGGTCTGCAGGAACACGATGACGACGATCACGACCAGCACGATCGCCTCGATCAGCGTGTGCAGCACCGCGTCGATCGAGCCGCGCACGAACACGGTCGGGTCGTAGGCGACGTCGTAGTCGATGCCCTCGGGAAAGCTCTTCTTGAGCTCGGCCATGCGTGCGCGCACGGCGTCGGAGATCGCGATCGCGTTGCTGCCCGGGCGCTGGAAGATCGGGATCGCGACCGCGGTCTTGTTGTTCAGCATCGCGCGCAGCGCGTAGTTGTCCGAGCCGAGCTCGACGTGCGCGACGTCGCGCAGCCGCGTGATCTGGCCGTCGCCGCCGGTGCGCACGATGATGTTCGCGAAGTCGTCCTCGCTGACGAGGCGGCCCTTCGTGTTCACGGCGACCTGGAAGCTCGGCTTGGTCGGGTCGTCGGCCGGCACCGCGGCCGAGCCGAGCGCGCCGGCGGCGACCTGCACGTTCTGCTCGCGGATCGCGTTCGCGATGTCGGTCGCGGTCAGGCCGCGCGCGGCGACCTTCTCCGGATCGAGCCAGACGCGCATCGAATAGTTGCCGCCGCCGAACTGCTGCACGTCGCCGACGCCGTCGAGGCGCGCGAGCTCGTCCTTGACGTGCAGCGCGGCGAAGTTCGACAGGTAGTTCTGGTCGTAGCGGCCGTCCGGCGAGGTCAGGAACACCGCGACGGTGATGTCCGGCGACGACTTCGCGGTCGTCACGCCGATGCGCTGCACGTCCTGCGGCAGCTTCGGCGTCGCCTGCGCGACGCGGTTCTGCACGAGCACCTGCGCCTTGTCGACGTCGGTGCCGAGCTTGAACGTGACCGTCAGCGTCATCACGCCGTCGCTGGTCGACTGCGAGTACTGGTACAGCATGTCGTCGACGCCGACGATCGCCTGCTCGAGCGGCTCGGCGACGGTGTCGGCGATGACCTGCGGGTTCGCGCCGGGATAGGTCGTGCGCACGACGACGGTCGGTGGCACGACCTCGGGGTACTCCGAGATCGGCAGGCCCGGAATCGAGATCAGGCCGGCGAGCAGGATCAGCGTCGACAGCACGCCGGCGAACACCGGGCGCGAGATGAAGAACTGCGAGAAGTTCATGGAAAGCGTCCTTCGGAAGCGAACGCGGCGCGCTCGGCGCCGCTTCGCGAGCTCCAACGGGGCGCGCCGCTCGCGAATGCGCAGCCGGCGCGATCCTTAGTTTCTGGTCGCGAGTCGCCGCAGCCGCCGGCGGCCCGGGCCGGTATCGACCGGCGCGCGGACGTCAGCGCCGCGCGTCGGCCGCGGTGCCGGCGACGAGCACCGGCGTCGTCGGCGCGCGCGGCGACACCTGCGCGACGCCGGCGCGAGTCGCGTCCATCTCGACGCGGATCGGCTTGACCGCGATGCCGGGCTTGACGTGCTGCAGCCCGTTGACGACGACGACGTCGCCGGCGGCGAGCCCCTGCTTGACGATGCGCAGGCCGTCGAGCGCGGCGCCGAGCTCGATCAGCCGGTACTCGAGCGTGTCGTCGGGCTTCAGCGCGAGCACGAACTTCTTGCCGAGGTCGGTGCCGACCGCGCGCTCGTCGATCAGGATCGTGTCGCGCGCGGCGCCGCCGACGAGCTTGATGCGCGCGAACAGGCCCGGCGTGAAGCGGCCGTCGTGGTTGTCGAACACCGCGCGGCCGCGGATCGTGCCGCTCTGCGCGTCGAGCGCGTTGTCGAGGAAGTCGAGCCGGCCTTCGTGCGGGTAGCCGTTCTCGTCGATCAGGCCCATGTAGACCACGCTTTCGCCGTCGCGGCTTTTCGCGTCGGTCGACGCGGTGCGGGCGAAATGCAGGTACGTCTGCTCGTCGGCGTCGAAGTACGCGTAGACCGGATCGTCGGAGACGACCGTGGTCAGCACGCTCGCCGGCGTGACGAGGTTGCCCGGCGTGATCAGCTTGCGCGAGACGCGGCCGTCGATCGGCGCGCGCACCTCGGTGAATTCGAGGTTCAGCCGCGCGGCCTCGAGCGCGGCCTCGGCCGAGCCGATGTCGTCGGCGGACGTGCTCGCCGCGGTCGTGAGCTGGTCGTAGTCCTGCTGCGAGATCATGTGCTGGTCGACGAGGCGCTTGCCGCGCTGCTCGTTCGACGCGGCCAGCATCGACGCCGAACGCGCGTGCTTCAGCGCCGCGGCGAGACGGTCGACCTCGGCGCGGAACGGCCGCGGATCGATGCGGAACAGCAGCTGTCCCTTCTTGACGCGCGCGCCCTCGACGAACGGCGCGGAGTCGATGACGCCGCTGACGCGCGGCTGCACTTGCACGGAGTCGATCGCTTCGAGGCGGCCGGTGAACTCCTGCCAGTCGCGCAGCGGCCGCGCGAGCACCTGCGCGACCGAGACTTCCGGCGCGGGGGCCGGCGCGGGCGCGCCGCCGCTCGCGGACGAGCGCGTGCAGGCCGCGAGCGCGGCGGCGAGCAGGGCCGGCAGGACGGCGATTCCGATGGCGAAGTGGCGCATGGTGTCGAATCCCTCGAACCTTGAGATGCGTGCGATCGGTGCGCCCGGCCGTCGTGCGGCGCGTCGCTTCGCTGCGCCGCACCTTGACTTCGTGGGGGGCGGCCGCGACACTGCGGGTGTTACCGGTCAGTAACGCTGACATTAATGACCGGTCAGTAACATGTCAAGAGGAGTCTCCGTCATGGCCGCCAAATCGTCCGCCGCCGCGCCGAGCGCCGGTCCGGACAAGCCGCGCGTGCGCGACCGCATCCTCGACACGGCCTGCGAGCTGTTCTACCGCCACGGCATCCGCGCGGTCGGCGTCGACGCGATCGCGAACGAGGCCGGCACGAACAAGATGAGCTTCTATCGGAGCTTTCCGTCGAAAGACGATCTCGTCGCGGAGTACCTGCGCGACCAGGAGCGCGAGTACTGGCGCTGGTGGGACGAAGTCACCGCGCCGCACGCGGACGATCCGCGGCGCCAAGTCGAGGCGCTGATCGACTCGGTCATCGACCTCGCGCGGCACAAGTCGAAGGCGTTCGAAGGCTGCAAGACCAGCCGCGGCTGCGCGCTCGGCAACGCGTCGGTCGAGATTCCGGAGGACAACGAGCGCCTGAGCGGCATCGTGCACGCGTACAAGGCCGAGATCCGCCGGCGCCTGCGCCGCCTCGCGCGCGAGATGGGCGCGCGCGAACCCGACGTGCTCGGCGACGCGCTGATGCTGCTGATGGAAGGCAGCTACTACACACGCCTGACGTTTCCGGACAATACCGGTCCGGTCGCCGCAATCGCGAAGGCCGCGCGCGCATTGATCGATGCGCATCTCGCCGGCTGAAGCGCGGCACACCCCGAGGTCGTTTCATCGTCCGCCGGCACGACCTGCGCCGCGTGTGCACTCTGCGCCACGGCGTGCCAAGTCGGTTGACGCCCGCGGGGCGGAACGCTATTACGGCGGCGGGCAGGGCGCGCTAAGTCTCGGTTTTACAATGCGTCACAATCGACGAGCCATGGTTGGCCCGCGTTTTGCCTTGATCGTCATGGACTGTCGAGATCGGCGGCGTGAACCTCCAAGGCTCCACGACCATCTGTAACGCACGGCGAATCGCGCTCGCGCTGCTGGCGCTGCTGCTGCAAGCGCTCGTCGGTACGTGCGCGCTCGCGCAGGCGCCGACGCTGATCGTCGAGCGGCTCTCCGGCGACGTGCCGGACGACGCGATCGCCGACATCGTGCGCGGCCGCTACGACGACCGCTTCGTCGCGGAGAAGTACGCCGCACTTCGGCCCGCGCGCGACCATGCGGTCTGGTACCGCGTGCGCCCGGTCTCCGACTGGAGCGAGCGGCCGCCGCCGCTGTTGTCGATCTTCGACCCGCAAGGATTGTCGATCACCGCGTTCCTGCCGCCGGAGTACGTCGGCGTCCGCCACAGCATGTACGACCGCGTCGACGACGGATTCACGCGGCACGCGCTGACGTTCGCGCTGCCGTACGAGCTCGACGCGAGCGCGCCGATCTACCTGCGCGTCGATCCCGAACGCGCGGTGCCGCGCCGCATCGAAGTGCGCAGCGCCGCCGAGGCGCGCATCGAGGACCTCGCCTACGCTCGGCTCGACGTGTTGTTCCCGGCGATCCAGAGCTCGACCGTGCTCGTCATGATCTGCTTCTTCCTCGCGTTGCGCGAGCGCATGTACGCGTACTTCGTCGGCCACGTGTTCTTCGTCGTACTCTACGAGCTCTACGCGTTCGGCGTCGGCTTCGAGCTCGCGCCGTTCTCGCTGCTAGCGCCGCTCGGCATCCGCTGCGCTTGGCTGACCGCGGCGATCGCCGCGGTGCTGCTGCTCGAGTTCTCGAACCAGTTCCTCGACCTCCACCGCGTCGCGCCGCGCCTCGCGCGCCTGCTCGCCGCATTCCGTTGGCCGCTCGCGGCGCTCGCGATCTGCTCGCTGCTGCCGCCGCTGTCGCGCGGCTGGTGGGTCGAGGACGTGCTCGCGCCGCTGCTGCTCGTCACCGCGCCGCTGCTGGTCGCCGCCGCCGTGCTCGCCTGGCAGCACGGCGGCCGCCGCGGCGGCTTCTATCTGTGCGCGTGGATTCCGGGACTCTTGTTCGTCATCGCGCGCGTGCTGCAGCTGACGCTGCAATGGCCGCTGCCGATCTGGCTCGAGTTCGCGCTGCCGGGCGCGTTCGCGTACGCCAGCATCGTGCTCGCGTTCGGCCTCGCCGATCACACGCTGACGATTCGGCACGAGCGCGACGTCGCGCATCGCCTCGCCGAGCACGACGCGCTGACCGGGCTGCTGAACCGCCGCGCGATCCTCGCGCGGCTGCGCGCGGCGTTCCTGAATGCGCGCGAGTCCGACGAGTCGCTGTCCGTGCTGTTCCTCGATCTCGACCATTTCAAGCAGGTCAACGACACCTACGGGCATCGCGCCGGCGACCAGTGCCTGCGCGCGATCGTCGGGCCGATCGCGAGCGAGCTGCGCCAGGGCGACGCGCTCGGCCGCTACGGCGGCGAGGAGTTCCTCGTCGTGCTGCCGGGCGCGACCGCGTCGAACGCCGAGGTCGTCGCCGAGCGCATCCGCGCACGCGTGCAGGAGATGCCGGTGTTCGTCTCCGGCGTGCGCATCGGCCTGACCGTCAGCGTCGGCATCGCCGCGGCCGATGCCGACACGGCGACGCCGGACGATCTGATCGCGCGCGCCGACGCCGCGCTGTACCGCTCGAAGTCGGCCGGCCGCAACCTGGTCAGCACGCACGAGAGCACCGTGCCGTCGGAGCTCGACGAGGCGAGCCCGGAAGCGTAGAAACGGCCGCGCACGGCGGCGCTCGCTAGCGGCGCAGCTCGACGCCGATCGGCAGCTCGCGCAGGCGCCGGTAGGGCTCGGCGTCGAACAACGCGCGGTCGCGCAGGAACGCGTCGATCATCGGCGTCGAATCGTTGCCCCAGAACAGCGCGCCGTCGACGTCGAGCGTCGGCACGCCGAACACGCCGCGCGCGAGCGCGGCGTCGGTATTCGCGCGGAGCTGGTGCTTCACCGCGTCGTCGGCGAGCGCGGCTTCGACGTCGCCGACGCCGAGCGTGCTCGCGACCTCGACGAGTTCCGCCGCGTCCGTTCCGGCACGGCCGTCGCGCCAGAGATGATCGAAGATCGCCACGACGGCCGCCCAGTCGGCGCCGGCGGCGACGCACAGGCGCAGCGCGGCGAGCGAGTTGAACGGATGCGTCGGCGGAAACCGCAGCGGCACGCCGGCGCGCTCGGCCTGCCATTGCACGAAGCGATAGGTGAATTCGCGCTTGCCCGGGATCTCGGCCGGACCGAGCTGGCCGAGCCGCTTCAGCACGGCGCCGAACACGATCGGCTTCGGCTCGATCTGCACGTGCGCGCGCAGCGCGAGCACGCTGCGCAGCTGCAGGTACGCGAACGGTGAGACGAAGTCGAAGTACCACGCGGCGGACATGCCGGAACTCTAGCAGCTCGCCGGGCGAATCGAGCCGCGTCTGCGTTCGGCCCGTGGGTGCCGCCCGAGCCGCCGGCGAGCGCGTCCGGCTCGCCGAAGCGGATCGTTGGAGCGCGCTGCGCGGGCAGCAGGCACCGGCCGAGCGGCTCGAGCGCGATCGCGCGGAGCGGCGACGGCGCGGCGCCGTCCGCGGTGCGAGCGGCTTCGCGGTCAGAACGGGCGGACGGTCGCGGCGGGTGGCTCCGGCGGGCAGCGCGAGGACGTCGCGATCCCGGTCGCGATCGAGGTCGATCGGCGACCGCTCGAGCTCGTCTGCGCCGTTGGCGCACGCCGCTGAGACATGCGTCGCGATTCGTGCCGTAATCGCGCGACCCCGGCCCGTATTGCGTCGTCGTCGACGTGCGCGGCCGTCTGCGCGAGCAGGCGCAGCTCCGGCGTAATGGGCGGCTTCGAGCAACGGCCGACCCGGCACCGCGCGCTCAGTGCACGGTCTTGTAGGTCTCGGGATCGAACGCGTCGACCGTGATCGCTTCGTCGCGTGCGTCGCGCGCCTCGTTCAACAGATCGTACTCGTCGCCGGAGATCACGCCGGCGGTGACGCCGAGCTCGTCGAGCAGATACCCCGGCGCGCGGTCGAGCCGGCCCGCGCGCACCGCGTCGCGCAGCTTCGTTTCGATCGGCAGCGCGCGCACGGCCTTGTCGAGCGCCGCTTCGAGCGCGCCGAGGCCGGGCTCGTCGGGCGGCGGCACGAACACGTCCGGCGTCAGCGTGCGCCGCGCTTCGCGATCCTCGAGCACGTCGCGCGCGACCTCGGCGCCGAGGCGATCCGACGGCGGCCGGAAGCGCGCGCCGAGCGGGAACACGGTGAGCTTGAGCAGCACCGCGATCCAGCGCACCGGCAGATTGTCGAGCACGCCGACGAGCGCCTCCTGGATGCGGTACAGGCAGAGCTCGACCGACCAGCGCACGAGCGCGTAGTTCGGCCGCGTCTTCGCTTCGTCGTGATAGCGCTTCAACGTCGCACTCGCGAGGTACAGGTACGCGAGCGCGTCGGCGAGCCGGCCGGACAGCTTCTCGCGCCGCTTCAGCGAGCCGCCGAGCGTTCCCATCGCGACGTCGGAGACGATCGTGAACGCCGCGGCGAAGCGCGACAGGTGCTGATAGTAGCGGCGCGTGTCCTCGGTGCGCGGCGCGCCGGCGAGCCGCGCGCCGCTCCAGGCGAGCAGCTTCGCGCGGGCCGCGCGCGTGACGAACAGGTTCAGGTGACCGAACAGCGCGCGGTCGAACGCGGCGAGGTCACCGCGCGCGACCGCGTCGATCTCCTTCTGCACGAACGGATGGCAGCGAATAGCGCCCTGACCATAGATGATCATCGAACGCGTCAGGATGTTCGCGCCCTCGACCGTGATGCCGATCGGCACCGCGTCCCAGGCGCGCGCGAGCGCGTTGCGCGGGCCGCGTTGGATCGCGCTGCCGGCGCGGATGTCCATCGCGTCGGCGACGACCTGGCGCATGCTCTCGGTCAGGTACGCCTTGCAGATGTTGCCGATCACGGCCGGCTTTTCGCCGGCATCGAGCGCGCCGCAGGTCAGGTTCCGTGCGGCTGTCATCAGGTACGTGAGCCCGGCGATCCGCGCGAGCGGCTCCTCGATGCCCTCGAAGCGTCCGATCGGCGTGTCGAACTGCTCGCGCACGGTCGCGTACGCGCCGCAGATCCGCGTCGCGAGCTGCGCCGCGCCGATCGACAGCGCCGGCAGCGAGATCGAACGTCCGGCCGCGAGCGACTCCATCAGCATGCGCCAGCCGTGGCCGATCTGTTCGCGGCCGCCGACGACGGCCTCGTCGAGCGGCACGAACACGTCCCGGCCGACGATCGGCCCGTTCTGGAACGGCACGCCCATGGGGTCGTGGCGCAGACCGATCTCGATGCCGCTGGTCGCACGCGGAATCAGCGCGCAGGTGATGCCGCGGTCCTCGCGATCGCCGATCAGCCGCTGCGGATCCTTCAGGCGGAACGCGAGCCCGATCAGCGTCGCGACCGGCGCGAGCGTGATGTAGCGCTTCTTCCAGTTGAGACGGAGGCCGATCACTTCGACGCCGTCGACGATGCGCTTCTCGACGACGCCCTCGGACTGCGTCGCCGCCGCGTCCGAGCCGGCCTCGGGGCCGGTCAGCGCGAAGCACGGAATCTCCTCGCCGCGCGCCAGCGGACCGAGCCAGCGCCGCTTCTGCGCGTCGGTGCCGTAGTGCACCAGCAGCTCGCCGGGACCGAGCGAGTTCGGCACCATCACCGTGACCGCGGCGGTGACCGAGCGGCTCGCGATGCGCGTGACGATGCGCGAATGCGCGAGCGCGGAGAAGCCGAGCCCGCCGTATTCCTTCGGAATGACCAGGCCGAAGAAGCGCTCGCGCTTCAGGAACTCCCATATCTCCGGCGGCAGATCGCGGCGCTGGTTGACGTCCCAATCGTCGAGCCGGCGACAAAGCGCGTCGACCGGGCCGGCGAGGAACGCCTGCTCCTCGGCAGTGAGCGGCGGCGGTTCGAAGCGGAGCAGCGTGCGCCAATCCGGCATGCCGCCGAACAGCTCGCCGTCCCACCAGACCGTGCCCGCCTCGAGCGCGATGCGCTCGGTCTCGCCGAGCCGCGGCAGCACCTTCGCGAACGCGGGCATGACGAAGCGCGAAACCAATGCGCGCCGCAGCGGCGGCACGCCGAACAGAGCCGCGAGCACGATCAGCGTGCCGGCCGTCACGACGAACAGCGTCGGCGAAGCGACGCCGACGAGACGCCAGCCGAGCAGCCAGACCGCCGCCGCGGCGACCCAGGCGAGGAAGCCGAGTCCGCGGAACGCGAGCGCGGCGAATACGACCAGAGCGATGAGAAACGTCACCCACATGCGATTGACGTCCGCCGTCGAACGAGCCGGATTATGTGCTGAGCGATGTGGAACCGGAGCCGAATGCGCGAGGCGGA
>DASWOS010000151.1:0-3549 GCA_036398645.1 Dokdonella sp.
GGCGACCGGCGTCGCGCTCGCGAAGATCGCCGCGCGCTGCATGGTCGGCCGCACGCTCGCCGAGCAGGGCGCGACCCGCGAGGTCGTGCCGGACTACTACTCGGTCAAGGAGGCGATCTTCCCGTTCCTGAAGTTCCAGAACGTCGATCCGATCCTCGGCCCGGAGATGCGCTCGACCGGCGAGGTCATGGGCGTCGGCCGCACGTTCGGCGCCGCGTTCGCGCGCGCCCACGAGGCGGCGAACATCCAGGCGCCTTCGTCCGGCAAGGCGTTCCTGTCCGTGCGCGACGCGGACAAGGAGCGCCTGCTCGAGGTCGCCGCGGACCTGCTGCGGCGCGGCTTCAGCCTCGTCGCGACCGGCGGCACGCACACGTACCTCGCCGCGCACGGGCTCGCCTGCGAGCGCATCAACAAGGTGCTCGAGGGCCGGCCGCACATCGTCGACCTGATCAAGAACGGCGAGATCGCGTTCATCGTCAACACGACCGAGGGCAAGCAGGCGATCGCTGACTCGTTCTCGATCCGGCGCGAGGCGCTGCAGCAGCGCGTGACGTATTCGACGACGGTCAGCGGCGCGAAGGCGCTGCTGCACTCGCTGGACTTCCGCGAAGGCGGCGAGGTACATAGTCTGCAGGAACTGCACAGGGAACTCGCATGAACCGACCGCCGATGACCCGCAAGGGCGCCGAGCGCCTGCGCAGGGAGCTGGAGCGCCTGAAGAGCGTCGAGCGCCCGCGCATCGTGCAGGCGATCGCCGAGGCGCGCGCGCACGGTGACCTCAAGGAGAACGCCGAGTACCACGCCGCGCGCGAGCAGCAGAGCTTCACCGAGGGGCGCATCAACGAGCTCGAATCGGCGCTGTCGCAGGCCGAGGTCATCGACGTGTCGCGGCTGAACGCGGCGCCGCGCATCGTGTTCGGCGCGACCGTCGAGCTCGCCGACGCGGACTCCGGCGAGGAGATCAGCTATCAGATCGTCGGCGACCTCGAAGCCGACATCAAGCAGCGCATGATTTCGGTGTCCTCGCCGTTCGCGCGCGCGCTGATCGGAAAGAGCGAAGGCGACAGCTTCGAGTTCCAGGCGCCGAACGGTACGCGCCGCTACGACATCGTCGGCGTCCGCTACGACGGCTGACCGCCGTGGCGCGGCGCCGGCGCGCGCGATCGAACCCGCTTCCGTCCGCGCCGCCGCCGCGCGGCGCGGACGCACGCGCGGAGCCGCCGCGGTGACGCCGCTGCGCATCGTGCGGCGCGCCCGCGACGGCGTCGCGCCGGCCTGGGCCGCCGTGCATCCGGTGCTCGGCCGCGTCTACGCCGCGCGCGGCGTGCTTCACGCGGCCGAGGTCGAGCACCGGCTCGCGTCGCTCGCGCCGCCTGCCGAGCTGCCCGGCGTCGACGCGGCCTGTGCGTTGCTCGCCGAGGCGATCGCGCGCGACCGTCGCATCGTCGTCGTCGGCGATTTCGACTGCGACGGCGCGACCGCGACCGCGGTCGCCGTGCGCGGCCTGCGCCTGCTCGGCGCGCGCGACGCCGGTTATCGCGTGCCGAACCGCGTGCGCGACGGCTACGGGCTCTCCGTGTCGCTCGTCGACGCACTGGCCGGCGACGCACCGGACCTGATCCTGACCGTCGACAACGGCATCTCGAGTCACGCCGGCGTCGCCGCGGCGCGCGCGCGCGGCATCCGCGTCGTCGTGACCGACCATCATCTGCCCGGGCCGACGCTGCCGCACGCCGACGCGATCGTGAATCCGAAGCTCGCGCCCGATGCGGACGCGCGGCTCGGCAATCTCGCCGGCGTCGGCGTCGTGTTCTATCTGCTGCTCGCGCTGCGCGCGCGGCTCCACCCCGGCGATCGTGCGGAGCGCGATGCTCGGGAAGCGGCCGCCCTCGGCCGCGTTTCGCACAAGAACGACCGGCCCGATCTCGCCGCGCTGCTCGACCTCGTCGCGCTCGGCACCGTCGCCGACCTCGTGCCGCTCGACGCGAACAACCGCTGCCTCGTCGAGGCCGGACTGAAGCGCATCCGTTCCGGCCGCGCCTCGGCCGGCGTCGCCGCGCTGTTCCGCGCCGGCGCGCGCGATCCCGCGCATGCGGTCGCGAGCGACTTGGGCTACGTGCTCGGCCCGCGCGTCAACGCGGCCGGTCGCCTCGACGACATGCGGCTCGGCATCGAGTGCCTGCTCACCGACGATCCCGCGCGCGCGGATTCGCTCGCGCGGCAGCTCTCCGAGATCAATGCGCAGCGCCGCGAGCTGCAGACGGCGATGGTCGAGCAGGGCGAGGCGATGGTCGCCGCATTCCTCGCGCGCCGCGGCGGCGACGCGCTGCCGCACGGCGTCGTGCTTTGCGAGGAGGGCTGGCATCCGGGCGTCGTCGGTCTGGTCGCGTCCAAGCTCAAGGAGCGGCTGAACCGGCCGGTCGTCGCGTGCGCGCCGGCCGAACCCGGCAGCGACGAGCTGCGCGGCTCCGCGCGCTCGATCGCGGGCTTCCACCTGCGCGACGCGCTCGCCGAGGTCGACGCGTGCCGTCCGGGCCTGATCGCGCGCTTCGGTGGCCACGCGATGGCAGCCGGGCTTACGTTGTCGCGCGCGGCGCTGCCGGCGTTCGCGGCCGAGTTCGACGTGGTCGCGCGCCGGCGCATCGAACCCGGCTCGCTGCAGCGCGTCGCATGGAGCGACGGCGAGCTCGCCGCCGCGGACTTCAGCCTCGAGCTCGCACGCCTGCTGCGCTACGCGGCGCCGTGGGGGCAGGCGTTTCCGGAGCCGCTGTTCGACAACGTGTTCGACGTCGAAGCGTGGCGTCCGCTCGGCGAGCGGCATCTGCGGCTCGGCCTGCGCGTCGACGGCGCCGCCGCGACGCTCGAGGCGGTCGCGTTCAACGTCGCGACCGCGCCGCCGCCGCGCGCGCGCGTGCTGTACCGGCTCGACGTCGACCACTGGAACGGTCGCGAGCGGCTGCAGCTCGTCGTGCACCATCTGGAGCCGGCGTAAACGAAGCAGCACGCGGTCCGCGTACGCGATCGGACCCGCGCGGCGCGCGGCTCCGTGCCGGCCGCCGCGCCGACCCGTACGGTCACGTTCGCCGACGGCGGCGTGCCGCTCGTCGGCGACGGCGTCGCGAGCTTCACGACCGCGGAGCTCGCGTCCGCTCGCCACGTGACCACCGCGAGCTACGACGGCGACGCGCGGACCGCACCGGCCAGCGATGCCCGTGCAGCAGGTCGACGAGCCCGCCGGCACGTCGGCGGCACCGCCGCCGATGCCGTCATTCGGCCGCGCTGCGTTGCTGCTGCTCGGCGCCGCTCGCGACGCGGCGACGGCGCCGCACGGATCGACCCGCGGCGCCGCCGCGACGCGCGCGCGCGTGCCGCGGCGGCGATTTGCTAGACTCGCGTCCTTTTTTCGGACGCCGTCACGCCATGATCGAAACGAACCCGATCCGCGCTCGCATCGCCGATCTGACCGAGCGCGTGTCCTCGCTCAGGGGGTATCTTTGACTTCGATGCGAAGGCCGAGCGGCTCGAGGAAGTCACGCGCGAGCTCGAGAA
>DASWOS010000152.1:0-5216 GCA_036398645.1 Dokdonella sp.
CCGAACTACGACGCGACGCTGTTCCCGCGCATCATGACCGACCGCGGCCTGATGCTCGGCGCGGAATTCCGCTATCTGACCGACAGCAGCGTCGGCACGATCAACGTCGAGTACGTCGCGAACGACAGCAAGGTCGACGAGGAGGAGCGCGAGTACGGCGAGTCGCTGCCGAGCACGCGCTGGTGGGGCAAGTGGCAGGACACGACCGTGCTCGGCACGAACTGGTCGATCGCCGCCGACGTCAACCGCGTCTCCGACGACCGCTACTTCGAGGACTTCGGCCGCGGGCTGTACACGAGCGCGATCAGCTTCCTGCCGTCGTCGGTCTATCTGAACGGACGCGGCGACTGGTGGACCGCGAGCTTCGGCGGCGACGACTACCAGATCACCGATCCGACGCTGACCGAGTACTCCGAACCGTACCACCGTCTGCCGCGCGCGACGTTCAACGGCGAGAACGCGGTGCTCGGCAACCTGACCGCCGGCGTGAACTCCGAGTTCGTCGCGTTCTCGAAGGACAGCTTCTGGACCGGGCCGTCGCACGTGCAGCCGGTCGAGGGGCAGCGCATCGACCTGTTCCCGTACCTCGCGTATCCGATCGAGACCGCGTCGTACTTCATCCGCCCGCAGATCGGCTACCGCTACACGGCCTACGGGCTCGACCACCGCACGTCGGCGAACAACCCGCTGCTGACGAAGAACGACCCGAGCACCGGCGTGCCGATCTTCAGCCTCGACGCCGGCCTGATCTTCGAGCGCAGCCTGAACATCGGCGGCGAGTCGTGGACGCAGACGCTCGAGCCGCGCGCGTACTACCTGCGCGTGCCGTACCGCGACCAGAGCGACCAGCCGCTGTTCGACACGCAGGAGATCCCGTTCAGTTTCGGCGAGCTGTTCCGCACGAACCGCTTCGTCGGCGCGGACCGGCAGATGGACGCGAACAACCTGTCGCTCGCGCTGACGACGCGCTTCCTCGAGGACGCGACCGGCAGCGAGCTGATCTCCGCGAGCGTCGGCCAGATCCGCTACTTCGACGACCAGCGCGTGCAGCTGCCGACAGTGGACAACCCGACCGGCGCGACGACGCACTACGCCGGCTCCGATTACGCCGGCGAGATCGACCTGCACCTGTCCGACCGCTGGCGCATCGTGCTCGACCAGCAGTGGGACCCGAACAGCTCGCGCCACACGGACCTGTCGACGTTCACGCTGCAGAACCGCTTCGGCGACGGCGGCATCGTGAACTTCTCGTACCGCTACCGGCGCGACTTCCTCGAGCAGATCGACTTGAACGCGGCGATCCCGATCACGCCGAGCTGGCGCCTGATCGGCCGCGAGAACTACGCGCTGAACGACCCGCTCGCGGCGCCGACCGATCCGCACGGCACCGACGGGCGCACGCTCGAGCGCTTCGTCGGCATCGAGCACGACACCTGCTGCCTGACCTGGCGCGTGCTCGGCCGGCACTGGATCCGCAACGTCGAGGGACAGGCCGACGACGCGATCTATTTCGAGCTCGAATTCAAGGGCGTCGGCTCGATCGGCCAGCGTACGGACCCGTTCCTGCGCCGTGCTATCCTTGGCTATCAGTAGTCCCCCATCCTCGCCGGACGACCTTGCGGCGGCGCATCCGCGCGCGCCGCGCCGCGGAACCGATGCCGCGCCGCGCGCTCTCAGGTTCGTCCGCGCCGGACTTTTCAGGATCCGTATGAAATCTCTGCTCGCAGGCTTCGCTCTCGCCCTCCTCGTCGCCGCCGCGCCCGGACGCGCGCCGGCGCAGTCCGCGGCACCGGTCGAGCCGCTCGACCGCATCGTCGCCGTCGTCGACGAGGACGTCGTGCTGCAGAGCGAGCTCGACCGCGACGTGAACCGCGTGACCGCGCAGTACGCGAACAGCCCGCAGCAGCTGCCGCCGCGCGACGTGCTCGAGAAGCAGGTGCTCGACCGCCTGATCCTGCAGAAGCTGCAGGTCGCGCGCGCCGATTCGACCGGCGTCAAGGTCGCCGACGCCGAGGTCGACCAGGCCGTCGAGCGCATCGCGCAGCAGAACAAGATGGACGTCAGCCAGCTGCGCGCGGCGATCCAGCAGCAGGGCCTGGACTACGACCAGTTCCGCAAGAGCGTGCGCGACCAGCTCGTCGTCAACCAGCTGCGCCAGCGCGTCGCGCAGAGCCGCGTGCAGGTCAGCGACGCCGAGATCGACAGCCTGATCAAGAACGGCAGCGTGCGCCGCGACCAGATGCACCTCGGCTACATCGTGATCAGCGTGCCGGACGGCGCGACGCCGGATCAGGTCGACACGATGCGCGCGAAGGCCGACGAGGCGAAGAAGCAGATCGACGGCGGCATGGACTTCGGGGCCGCCGCGATCCGTTACTCGAGCGCCGAGAACGCGCTGCAGGGCGGCGATCTCGGCTGGCGCCCGCGCCAGGAGCTGCCGCCCGCGTTCGTCGACATCGCCGACAAGCTGCAGGACGGCGGCGTGTCGGAGCCCGCGCGCGGCCCGAACGGCTTCTACATCATCAAGCGTTACGGCGTGCGCGACGCCGGCGCGCAGATGGTCACCGAGTACCACGCGCGCCACATCGTCATCAAGACGAACGAGCTCGTCTCGAGCGAGCAGGCCGAGAAGAAGGCCGAGCAGATCCGCGAGCAGCTCGTCGCCGGCGCGGACTTCGTCGAGCTCGCGAAGAAGGAATCGCAGGACGAGCAGACCGCGCGGCTCGGCGGCGACCTCGGCTGGTTCCCGCTGAACGGCTACGGCACCGGCGTCGCCGAAGCGGTCAAGGACCTGAAGCCCGGCGAGGTGTCGAAGCCGTTCCGCTCGAATCTCGGCTGGCACGTGCTGCAGCTCGTCGACACGCGCAGCACGGACAAGTCCGGCGAGCTGCAGCGCGACGAGGCGAAGAGCATCCTGTTCCAGCGCAAGGCCGAGGACGAGTACGAGAGCTTCCTGCGCCAGATCCGCAGCGAGGCCTACGTCGACATCCGCCTGCCCGCGGCCAGTGGCGACGCCGGCGCGACCAACTCCGGCTCCTGACGCCGAGCCCGCGCACGGCGGCGGCGCGCCGCGGTCCGCGGCTCCGCTGCCGCGCATCGCGCTGACCGCCGGCGAGCCGGCCGGCATCGGCTCCGAGCTGATCGCGAAGCTCGCCGCGAGCGCGTTGCCGGCCGACCTCGTCGCGATCGCCGATCCGGATCTGCTCGCCGCGGCCGCGCGCGCCTGCGGCGTCGCGCTCGCGATCGAACCCTACGACGCGGCCGCCGCGATCGACGCGCGCGCGCCCGGCGCGCTCCGCGTCGCGCCGATGTCGCTGCAGGCGCCGGCCGCGCCCGGCGTGCTCGATCCGCGCAACGCCGGCTACGTGCTCGCGACGCTCGCACGCGCCGCCGACGGCGCCGCGAGCGGCGAGTTCGCGGCGATCGTGACCGCGCCGGTGCACAAGGGCGTCATCAACGACGCCGGCGTGCCGTTCAGCGGTCACACCGAGTTCTTCGCCCGCCGCGCCGGCCGCGACGTCGTCATGATGCTGACAGCGCCGGCCGCGGC
Source organism: Dokdonella sp. (assembly GCA_036398645.1). GTDB lineage: Bacteria > Pseudomonadota > Gammaproteobacteria > Xanthomonadales > Rhodanobacteraceae > Dokdonella_A. The sequence continues at coordinate 3,551 of DASWOS010000152.1, forward strand.
CGCGCGCGGCGGCGAGCTGCGCGTCGCGCTCGCGACGACGCATCTGCCGCTCGCCGCGGTGCCGGCCGCGATCCGGCGCGCGGACCTCGTGCGCACGTTGCGCATCCTCTACGACGACCTGATCGCGCGCTTCGGCGTCGCCGCGCCGCGCGTCGCCGTGCTCGGCCTGAACCCGCACGCCGGCGAAGGCGGCCATCTCGGCCGCGAGGAGATCGACGAGATCGCGCCGGCGATCGCGCAGCTGCGCGCGGCCGGCTTCGACGTGCAGGGTCCGCTGCCGGCCGACACCGCGTTCCTGCCGAGCCAGCTCGAGCGCTTCGACGCGGTGCTCGCGATGTACCACGACCAGGGCCTGCCGGTGCTGAAGCACGTCGGCTTCGGCGACGCGGTCAACGTGACGCTCGGCCTGCCCTACGTGCGCACGTCGGTCGACCACGGCACCGCGCTCGACATCGCCGGCCGCGGCGTCGCCGACGCGGGCAGCCTGTTCGCCGCGGTGCGCCTCGCGCTGCGCCTGGCGCAGCGCGCCGCCGCGCGCTGAAGCCGCGGAAGCGACCGGCCGCTCAGCGCGCGGCGGTGCGCGCCGTGGCGCGGACCTCGTCGAGGAACGCGCGCAGCGTCGCGCCGCGGTAGCGCGCGCGATGCAGCGCGAGCGCCAGCGTGCGCGAGAGATCGAGGAACGGCGTCGCCAGCGCGACGAGGCGGCCGGCGGCGACGGCATCGGCGATCGCCGCGCTCGGCAGGCAGGCGATGCCGAGGCCGGCCAGCACGGCCTGCTTGATCGCCTCGCTCTGGCCGAGCTCGAGCGCGACGTCGAGCGGGCCGAGCACGTCGCGGCTCGCCTCCTCGAAGATCGAACGCGTCGCCGAGCCGCGCTCGCGCAGGATCCAGCGCCGGCCGCGCAGATCCGCCGCGCGCAGCCTGCGCGTGCGCGCGAGCGGATCGTCCGCACGCACGACGATCTTCAGCTCGTCGTCGCGCCATGCGATGCGCTCGATGTCCGCGTGCATCAGCGGCCCCTCGATGCAGCCGACGTCGAGGCCGAAGTCGAGCACGCCTTGTACGATCTCGGCGCTGTTCGCGACGCGCAGGCGGATGCGCACGTCCGCGTGCGCGGCCGCGAATCCGCCGAGCAGGTCGCCGACGAGATAGTTGCCGATCGTGTTGCTCGCGCCGACCGCAAGCGCGCCGTGCGGCGCCGCGGCCGCGGCGCCGCCGCCGAACTCCTGCAGGCGCTCGACGATCTCGAGCGCGCGCGGCAGCAGCTCGCGGCCGAGCCGGTTCAAGTGCAGGCGGCGCTGACGGCGGTCGAACAGCGGCGCGCCGAGCAGGCGCTCGAGCTCGGCCAGCGCCATGCTCGCGGCCGGCTGGCTGAGGCCGAGCCGTACCGCAGCGGCGCGCACGCCGCCGGCCGCGGCGATCGCGCCGAACACCTCGAGCTGACGCGGACTGATCGCGATCAATCGAATTTCCTTATCGGCGATATCCGCAATATCGATTATCTTTATAGCATGCGGCGCCTTATCGTCGGCCCTTTCCGCACGAGGCCCGCCGATGTCCGCGCTCCGCTCCCGCCTGCCCGGCGTCGCGTTCACGCTGCTGATCGGTCTCGCCGGGCTCGGCGCCGCCGCGCTGCCGGCATTCGCGCGCCTGCAGCTGTCCGCGC
>DASWOS010000153.1:0-2422 GCA_036398645.1 Dokdonella sp.
GCCGCCGGCTCGACGGCGGCGACGTCGACCGCGAAGTCGCGCGGCTGATGCAGGCCGCACAGGTGCCGGGCCTCGCACTGGCGGTCGTCGTCGACGGCCGCGTCGCCTACGTAAAGGCCTACGGCTACGCCGACGTCGAAGCGAAGCGGCCGCTGACGACCGACACGATCATGTACGGCGCTTCGCTGACGAAGGCCGAGTTCGCGTACATGGTCATGCAGCTCGTCGACGACGGCGTCGTCGATCTCGACCGCTCGATCGCCGCCGACCTGCCGAAGCCGCTGCCGGCCTACGCGAAATACGCCGACCTGGCCGACGACGCGCGTTGGCGCCGGCTGACGCCGCGGCTGCTACTGTCGCACCGCTCGGGCTTTCCGAACTTCCGCTACTACACCGAGCACGGCTACGACGCGGACGCGAAGCTGTATTTCGCGTTCGATCCCGGCTCGCGCTACGCGTATTCCGGCGAAGGCATCAACCTGCTGCAGTTCGTGCTCGAGAGCGGCCGCGGCCTCGACGTCGGCGCCGAAATGCAGAAGCGCGTTTTCGATCGATTCGGCATGACGCGCACGAGCATGACCTGGCGCGACGACTTCGCCGGCGACTTCGCGGTCGGCTACGACGAGCACGGCAAGCCGCTCGACCACAAGCACCGCAGCGGCGTGCGCGCGGCGGGCTCGATGGACACGACGATAGCGGACCAGGCGCGCGCCGTCGCCGGCATGCTGGCAGGCGATGGACTCGGTGCGAACAGCCGCGCCGAGCGCCTGCGTGCGCAGGCGCCGATCCGTTCGGCGCAGCAGTTCCCGACGCTGTCGACGCGCACCAGCACCGACGACGACGGCATCGCGCTCGCCGCCGGGCTCGGCGTCGTCGTCTACGATTCGCCGTACGGACGTGCGTGGTTCAAGAGCGGCCACGACGACGGCACGAACAACCTGATGCTGGCGTTTCCGGAACGGCGCAGCGCGATCGTGATCCTGTCGAACAGCTCGAACGGCGAGAGCGTCTTCAAGTACCTGATCGACGCGCTGCTCGGCGAGACCTGCATGCCGTGGTTCTGGGAGAACTACATTCCGTACGACCATCCGGAGCTGCGCACGGCCGACGCGCTCGACCACCCGCATCCGCCGTGCGGGCCGGTGCGATAGGCGCAATGTCGGCCGGCGCGAGCGCGGCGTGCCCGGCGACGCGGCCGCCGGACCTTCGTCGCCCCTGACACGCCGTCGTCACGCACGACGAACCGGCACGAAGCCGCAGGGCTTGCGCCGCGACGCCGTCGTACGTACATTGGTACGTATGGACGACCTCCGCCTCACCGCGAACCAGCAACGCGTGCTCGATCTGATCCGGGAACGCCTGGAGCGCTCCGGACATGCGCCGAGCCTCAGGGAAATCTCGGAAAGTCTCGGGCTCAGCAGCCACAGCTCGGCCCAGGACTACGTCGATGCGCTGGTGCGCAAAGGCGCGCTGGAGCGGTTGCCGTATCATCGCGGCCTGCGCCTGCCCGGTTCCAGGACTCCGGCGGCGGCCCGGCTTCCCCTCGTCGGCCGGGTCGCCGCCGGCAGTCCGATCCTCGCCGCGGAGAACGTCGAGGCGCATCACGCGATCGATCCCGAGCTGTTCCGTCCGCGCGCCGACTACCTGCTGCGCGTCGTCGGCTTCAGCATGCGCGACGCCGGCATCCTCGACGGCGACCTGATCGCGGTGCACCGCAGCGCGACGGCCGAGCACGGGCAGATCGTCGTCGCGCGCATCGACGACGAGGTCACGGTCAAGCGGCTCGAGCAGCGCCGCGGCCGCGTGCGCCTGCTGCCGGAGAATCCGGACTTCGCACCGATTGCGGTCGATCCCGCACGCCACGCGTTCGCGATCGAGGGCCTCTACGTCGGCCTGCTGCGCGCGGCCGCCCCGCTTCCCCGGCAAGGATAGCCGCGATGTTCCATTCGAACGCCTTCGACGTCGCCGAAACGCATGGCCCGGTCGCGTTCGCGCCGGCGGCGCCGGCGGAACCGGCCGCGCTGCCGCAGGCGCGCGTCCGCATGCGCGACGAAGCCGCGCTCGCCGGCCTGCTGCGCCATCCCGGCGTCTGGCGCCGCGCCGCGACCGGCGCCGCGGCGATCGACGTGCAGCCGACCGGCATCGACGCGCTCGACGCGCTACTGCCCGGCGGCGGCTGGCCGCGCGGCGCGCTCAGCGAGATCCTCGTCGAGCACGACGGTATCGGCGAAGGCAGCCTCGTGCTGCCGGCGCTCGCCGCGCTGACGCAGGCGCGCCGGCGCGTCGCGCTGGTCGCGCCGCCGCATGTCCCCTACGCGCCGGCGCTGCACGCGGCCGGCGTCGATCTCGCCCAGATCGTGCACATCTACGCGCACGCCGCCGACACGCATTGGACCGCCGAGCAGTGCCTGCGCGCCGGCTG
>DASWOS010000154.1:0-15231 GCA_036398645.1 Dokdonella sp.
GGCGAGGTCGGCATCGTGGTCGGCCGCACCTGCCGCAACATCCGCATGGCCGACGCCGAGCGCTACATCGCCGGCTACACGATCGCGAACGATTTCGGCCTGCACGACTTCCGCGAGACCGACCGCGGCTCGATGGTGCGCGTGAAGGGCGCCGATACGCTCGGGCCGCTCGGCCCGGGCCTCGTGCGTGGCTGGCGCGCCGAAGGCAAGGTGCTGCGCACGCGCGTGAACGGCACGATCGTGCAGGAGGCTTCGCTCGACGAGCTGATCTGGAGCATGGCCTACCTGCTGGCCGACCTCGCGCGCACGCACACGTTCTTTCCGGGCGACGTGATCCTGACCGGCACGCCGGCGAACTCGCGCCCGGTGCAGCCCGGTGACGTCGTGACGGTCGAGGTCGACGGGCTCGGCCTGCTCGAGAACACGATCGTCGACGGCGCGAGCGGGATCTCCGACGAATGCGGCTCGCCGCCGACCGACACCGATGTCGTACGCGGCGTCGCACTCGGCGAAGGCCTGAAGGAGTGAGGCGTGACGAATCGCGATGAGCCCCAGGGCATGAAGGCGTTCGTGATCGCCGAGCGGCTGAAGGAATGGGACGCCGCGGTATTCGACAGCTACGGCCCGCTCGCCGCGGCGTCGATCGCGCGCTTCGGCGGACGCTATCTCGCGTTGTCGAATCGGCCGACGACGCTGGAAGGGCCGCCGCCGCCGCTCGCGATGGCCGTGATCGAGTTCCCCAGCATCGAGCAGGCGCGAGCCTGGTACGCGTCGAGCGACTACCAGAACGCGGCCGAGATCCGTCGCAGCGGTGCCGCGAACCGCTTCGTGCTGCTACCGGAAGGTACGGCGGCCGCGCACCCCGCCGACGCCGCAGCCGGCGACGAGCCGCGATGATCCGCCGCAGCGCCCTCACCCTGCCCGACGGCAAGCGTGTCGCGGTCTGCCTGACCGTGCTGCTGGAGACCTGGTCCGAAGGCGCCGCGCCGAGCTACTCGGTGCAGACGACGCCGCTCAAGTCCGGCACCGTGAACCATGCCGGCATCTCGTGGGCGAGCTACGGCGGCCGCGAAGGCGTGTACCGCGTGCTGCGCGCGCTCGATCGCCACGGCGTGCCGGCGACGTTCTTCACCAGCGCGCGCTGCGTCGAGGTCTACCCGGATGCGGTGCGGGCGGTCGTCACGGCCGGTCACGATCTCGCCGGGCACGCGTACACGCAGGACGGGCTGCTCGCGTACCTCGACGCCGACGAGGAACGCGCGACGATTCGCCGCTCGCTCGACCTGCTGAACACGCTCGCGCCGCGGCCGGTGACCGGCTGGCTGAGCCCGGTCCTCGCGTTCACGCCGCGCACGGCCGGCTTCCTCGCCGAAGCCGGGCTCGCCTGGCACGGCGACGTCAATTACGCCGACGTGCCGCACGTCGTCGCGACTCCGAACGGCCCGCTCGTCGCAATCCCGAACAGCGACTTCACCGACAACCGCGTGCTGCGCGCGAGCCCGAGCGACTACGTCGACGTCTACACGCGCACGCTCGACTACCTGCGCGAGCACGAGAAGGGTTCGTTCCTCGCGATCGCGCTGCACTGCCAGTTCGGCGGGCGTCCGCTGATGATCGCGGCGCTCGACGAGATCCTGAAGTATTTCAAGCGCTTTTCCGACGTTTGGATCGTCCGTCACGAGGAACTGGCGCGATGGGTGATCCGAACCGGAGCGTCCGAGGAGTTGCGAGCATGATCCGACGCCGAAGCCCGCGGCGCGCGTAGCCGCGCCGCTCATCGCACCTGCGGGGCCGCTCGCCCGGATGCGCCTGTGTCCGGGACGGACGCGTGCTGCGCCGCGGTCACCCATCGACATCTGCATCGGTTCGACGAAGGCCCGTCAAGAGGTCCCGCGAACCGGGGGGAGAGAAGCCATGTTCAGCTGGTACAGGAATCTGTCGAAGCGAGAGAAGCGTACGTTCTGGGCCTGCTTCTCCGGCTGGAGCCTCGACGCGATGGACGCGCAGCTCTTCAGCTTCATGATCCCGGCGCTGATGGCGACCTGGCAACTCGGCAAGGGTCAGGTCGGCACGCTCGGCACCGCGGCGCTGATCGCGACCGCGGTCGGCGGCTGGATCAGCGGCGTGCTCGCCGACCGCTACGGCCGCCTGCGCGTGCTGCAGTTCACCGTGCTCTGGTTCGCGGTGTTCTCCGGCATCGCCGGCTTCGCGCAATCGTTCGATCAGCTGATCGTGCTGCGCTTCCTGCAGGGGCTCGGCTTCGGCGGCGAATGGGCGGCCGGCGCGGTGCTGATGGGCGAGATCATCCGTCCCGAGCATCGCGGCAAGGCGGTCGGCTGCATCCAGAGCGGCTACGGCGTCGGCTGGACGTTGGCGACGCTGATCTCGACCGCGGCGTTCTGGGCGCTGCCGCAGGAGCTCGCCTGGCGCGTGCTGTTCTGGTTCTCGGTGACGCCGGCGCTGCTGATCGTGTTCATCCGCCGCAATCTCGACGAGCCCGAAATTTTCAAGGAGACGCGCGCGCTCGAACGCCGCGCCGGCGGCGGAGCACCGCCGATGACGGCGATCTTCCGCGCCGACGTGCTGCGCACGACCGCCCTCGCTTCGCTGCTCGCGCTCGGCGTCATCGGCGCCGGCAGCGCGGTGATTCCGTGGCTGCCGACGTTCCTGAAGACGACGCGCCAGCTCTCGGTCGGCAACGTCGGCATGTACATGACGACGGTCACGGTGGGCTCGTTCTTCGGCTTCGTCGGCAGCGCGTACCTGACCGACGCGATCGGCCGCCGGCGCAACTTCCTGCTGGTGTCGGCGTGCTCGTGGCTGGTCATGCTGGCGTACCTGTTCCTGCCGCTGCCGGACGCGGCGCTGCTCGCGATGAGCTTCCCGGTGGGCTTCTGCCTCGGCGCGTCGTACAGCACGCTCGGCCCGTACTTCACGGAGCTGTTCCCGACCGCGATCCGCGGCGCCGGCCAAGCATTCGCCTACAACTTCGGCAAGGGCGTCGGCGCGCTGTGCGTCGCGTTCGTCGGCATGCTCGCCGACCACATGCCGCTCGGCCCGGCGATCGGCCTGTTCACGTTGGCCGGCTACGGCCTCGCGATCGTCGCGACGCTGCTGCTGCCGGAGACGCGCGGCATCACGCTGACCTCGGGTGGTGCGCCGCCGGCGCGTCCGGCGCAGCCGTAATCCGAGACGGACGTCCGCGCCGACGCGCGCGGACGACGACACGAAGCTTTTCCGGAGGGGAGGCACCCATGACGTTCACGCGTTCGCACATCCATCCGCGCTGGCTCCGCGCGGCCCTGCTCGCCTCGCTCGCGCTCGCCGCCGCCACCGCGCGCGCGTCCGACGAACCGCAGTCGGCGAATCCGGCCGTGCCGGCACAAGTGCCGGCGTCCGCCGCGACTGCGGCGCCGACGACGTCGGCGGGACGGCCCGGCTATCTGTTCGACGCGAGGCAAAGCGGTCGCTCGCTCGGCGAGACGCTCGCGCGCCACGGCATCTATTTGCACGGTTTCTACCAGCAGGCGTACATGAACGTCGTCGACGGCGGGAACAAGCGCGAGGGCAACTGGCTCGGCCTCGGCTTCTGGGGCGTCGACGTCGACACCGGGCGCGCGTTCGGCCTCGACGGCGGCCTGTTCGACTTCACGTTCTCGACGCAGGGCGGCGCGACCGCGAAGGCCGGCGCGAGCACCGGTTCGCAGACGCTGGTGCCGTGGGGATTCGGCGACGAAGTGCGCCTGGTGAACTTCTACTACGACCAGAGCCTGCTCGACGGCGCGCTGCACGTCACGCTCGGCCGCATGAACCAGCTGTCGAACCTGCCGGGGCTGTCGCCCGGCTTCCACGTGATGCCGTGGCTGTGCACGTTCTGGAGCAACTCGTGCGGCACGCCGCACGCATACAACTTCAATGCGAGCCATCCGGGCTATCAGGTCGGCACCTGGGGCGCGGTCGTGACCGTGCATCCGGCGCAGTACTGGTACGCGAAGGCCGGCGTGATCGAGAACCTGCCCGTCGAGAATACGACGCGCACGCATCGCGGATGGCCGGGTTACGACTGGGATCTCGACCACGGCCACGGCGCGTTCTTTCCCGTGCAAGTCGGCTACGTGACGACGCCGGCGACGTCGTCGTACCCGACGAACTTCCACGTCGGCGGCTATTACGACAACGCGCACTACGCCGACAAGTACTACACGGTCGACCGCCTGCCGATCGCGACGCATCCGGGTGCGCCGCTGATGCACGACGAGACGACCGGGCTGTTCGCCGGTCTCACGCAGACCGTGCTGCGCTTCGACGACGACGCGAAGAGCACGCGCGGATTGGCCCTGCTGGCGTCCGCCGACTACGACCTGACCGGCTACAGCGCCGATCGCACGCAGGTCGAGCTCGGCTTCCTGCTCAGCGGACCGTTCGCGGCGCGCGCGGCGGACTCGCTGAACTTCCTCGTCTCGCATCAGACGTTCGACGAGCGGCTGCGCGCCGCGCGCCGCGCCGTCGCCGCCGCGCACGGCCTCGCCTACACGATGCGGCCGCAGACCGGCGTCGAGCTGAACTACGGCTTCGCCGTCGCGCCCGGCCTGACCGTGTATCCGTACGCGCAGTACGTCGACCACCCGGACATGCTGACGCTGCCGGTGCCGAACCCGCGCGACCGGCACGCGACGGTCGTCGGCGTCCGCGTCACGGCGAGCTTCCACGCGCTGTTCGGCCTGCCTCAGCCCGGCGCCTGAGTGCCGCGCCGGCGCGCGGCGGTGCGCTGGCCGCCGGCGGTCGTTCGCGCTGCGATCGAAGGCGCGCGCGCACGGCGCGCGCGAACCCGCGCCGTGGATATATGCGTAGTGGATAAAGTTCTTTGACGTTCGCGGTCGCGGCGAACAGTCTGGGGCGGCCGCTCACTGCCCGCCGGACGTATCGTGTCGCTCCAGACTGCTGCAAATCCGTTCGCGCCGGCCGAACGCGGCGAGACCGCGGCGGTGCGCGTGCGCGGATTGTCGAAGCAGTACGCCGGGCGTGCGGTGCTCGACGGCCTCGATCTCGACATCGCGCCGGGCGAGTTCGTCGCGCTGCTCGGAAGGAGCGGCTCCGGCAAGACGACGCTGCTGCGCACGCTGGCCGGCCTCGCCGGCGCCGATCACGGTGCGCTCGAGGCGCCGCTCGCGAAGGCGATCGTGTTCCAGGAGCCGCGCCTGCTGCCGTGGAAGCGCACGCTGCAGAACGTCGCGCTCGGCCTGCGCGTGGGTGACGCGCGCGGCCGCGCGGCCGCGATGCTCGACGAAGTCGGCCTCGCCGATCGCGCCGCGGCGTGGCCGGCGACGCTGTCGGGCGGCCAGGCGCAGCGCGTCGCGCTCGCGCGTGCGCTCGTGCGCGAACCGAAGTTGCTGCTGCTCGACGAGCCGTTCGGCGCGCTGGACGCGCTGACGCGCATCGACATGCATCGGCTCGTGCTGTCGTTGTGGCGCACGCACCGGCCGGCCGTGCTGCTGGTCACGCACGACGTCGACGAAGCCGTGCTGCTCGCCGACCGCGTGCTGGTGCTGGCCGAGGGCCGCGTCGCGCACGTCGAGCGGATCCATTGGCCGCGTCCGCGCTCGATCGATCTCGCCGAGTTCCGCGCGGCGCGGCGGCAGCTGCTCGCCTGGCTCGGCGTCGACGCGTCGGCCGAGCGCGCCGCGACGCCGGCGACGCTCGCGCCGGTGCGGTTCCCGCGGAGCCGGCCGCGATGAGCGCGCGGCTCGAAGCGGCGCGCCCGGCCGCACCGCGCCGCGCCGGCACGACGCGTGCGGCGTGGCTGCGGCTGCCGTCGGCGCGGCTCGCGAGTCCGCTCGCGCTGCTCGTCGCCTGGGAGCTCGCCGCGCGGCTCGGCTGGATTCCGCCGCACGTGCTGCCGGCGCCGAGCGCGATCGCGGACACGTTCGTCGAGCTGGTCGGCTCCGGCCGGCTCGAGACGCACCTGCTGGTCTCGCTGCGGCGTGCGACCGCCGGACTCGCGATCGGCGTCGTGCTCGGCGTCGTGTTCGCACTGATCGCCGGCCTCTGGCGCCGCGGCGAGCTCGCCGTCGATCCGCCGATGCAGATCCTGCGCACGCTGCCGTTCCTCGGCGTCGTGCCGCTGTTCATCCTCTGGTTCGGCATCGGCGAGACGACGAAGATCGCGTTGATCGCGCTCGCGACGAAGACGCCGATCTACCTGACGCTGTACGGCGGCATCCGCAACATCGACCCGAAGCTGATCGAGGCCGGCGACAGCCTCGGCCTCGGCGTGCTCGAGCGCATCGTCCACGTGGTGCTGCCCGGCGCGTTGCCGGCGTTCTTCGTGGGCCTGCGCTACGCGCTCGGTGTCGCGCTGCTGGCGCTGGTCGCCGTCGAGCAGATCAACGCGACCGCCGGCATCGGTTATCTGATCAACGAGGCGCGCGACTTCATGCGCACCGACGTCATCGTCGTCTGCCTCGTCGTCTACAGCCTGCTCGGCCTGCTGACCGACGCGCTGGTGCGCTCGCTCGAGCAGCGCACGCTGCGCTGGCGGCCGGCGTCGCCGGCGACCGCGCCGTGATCCGCACGACTCCGCGGCGCAGCCGCGGAGCGCCACCCGCATTTCCCCGATCGATGGAGTAGAACGACATGTCATTGGCCCAAGCCCTACCCGATACACCGCGCAGCCCGCTCCGCGTGGCGCGCGTGCAGCCCACCTTCGGCGCCGAGATCGGCGGCATCGATCTGCGCGAGCCGCTGACGCCGGCGCTGCGCGACGAGATCCGTGCGCTGATCGTGAAGTACAAGGTCGTCTTCTTCCGCGACCAGGACATCACGCGCGAGCAGCAGCTCGCGTTCGCGGCGCAGTTCGGCCCGCCGGTGATCCATCCGCTGCAGGAGAAGCGCGAGGCCGGTCGCGCCGATCCGCTGCCGCGCGGCGTGCACGAGATCGCGCCGCCGCCGGAGGAGTACCGGCACAAGCGCCGCACCTGGCACGCCGACGGCAGCTGGACCTCGCCGATCGCGTTCGCGACGTTCCTGCGCGCGGTGCACATCCCCGACGTCGGCGGCGACACGATCTGGGCCGACACCGCGGCGATCTACGCGGGCCTGCCGGACGCGCTGAAGGCGCGCATCGAGGACCTGTACGTGACGCACGAGTACAAGGAGCTCAAGGCCGCGAACATCGCGCATCCGATCGTCGCGCATCCGCTCGTGATCAACCATCCGGAGACCGGCGAGGACCTGCTCTACGTCGACTTCATCATGAACCCGTGGATCGTCGGCTGGGACCGCAAGGACAGCGAGGCGCTGCTCGACGCGCTCTACGAGGAATGCCTGCGCCCCGAGTACCAGCTGCGCTTCAAGTGGAGCCCCGGTGCGCTCGCGGTGTGGGACAACCGCTCGACGCTGCACACGGCGATCCGCGACTACGGCGACTTTCCGCGCCGCATGGAGCGCGTCGTCGTCGGCGGCACCGACGTTCCGTACCGGAATCCGGAGCGCCGCTTCACGCTCGCGCCGGCGGCGCCGACGACGGCCTGACGCCGTCGGAACGCGTTCGGCCGCCGCGGAGCGTCGCGCCCGCCGCGGCCGTCCGCACAAGCCACCCGTTCCCGTTTTCGCGGACCGCCGCCGGCGGCCACGGCGCCGTGGCGCCGCACGCGCGTCCGCCGGCGGCCGCTCCGTCCCCGTAATCGGATCGTCCATGAAATCCATGCACTCACGAACCGCTGCATTCGACGCGGGCCGGATCGGCGTCGGCCGGCGCGCTCTCGCGCCGGCGCTCGCGCTCGCATTCGCCGCGCTGCGCCCGGCGCTCGCCGCGGACGTGCCGGCGGCCGACGCCGCGGCTGCGCCGGCACCGGCCGACGCGGACACGACGACGCTCAACGACATCGTCGTGACCGGCACGCGCGGCAACGGACGCACGGTCGCCGACAGCCCGGTGCCGATCGACGTGATCGAAGGCGCCGAGCTGCAGAAGGCCAACGGCGCGAACGCGACGCTGAAGACCGCGCTCGAGAAGCTCGCGCCGTCGTTCATCGTCAATGCGCGCTACAACTCGAGCGTCAGCACGGTGTCGACGCCGGCCGGCCTGCGCGGCATGAGCGGCGCGCACGTGCTCGTGCTCGTCAACGGCAAGCGCCGTCACAACAGCGCGCTCGCGACGACCGCCGGCGACAGCCAGGCGAGCAGCGCGAATCCGGTCGACCTCGACTTCATCCCGGTCGCCGCGGTCGACCACATCGAGATCCTGCGCGACGGCGCCGCCGCGCAGTACGGCTCCGACGCGATCGCCGGCGTCATCAACGTGATCCTGAAGTCCGCGGACTCGGCCGGCACGCTGTCGACGACGGCGGGCCGGCGCTATCGCTGGAACGGCATCACCGACGGCGACGCCGAGCACGTCGCCGGCGAGCACGGCTTCAAGCTCGGCGACGGCGGATTTCTCGATCTCGCCGCGGACGTCCAGCACCAGGACTGGACGCTGCGCGACGGCGCGTCCTCGCAGAACTTTTTCTTCCCGCTCGCCGGCGGTGCACCGGACCCGCGCGAAAGCACCGTCGACAAGCGCGCCTCGCGCGGCGGCACGCCGAGGATCAAGGCGTTCAATCTCGAGTTCAACGCCGAGCTGCCGCTCGGCGGCGGGCTCTCCGCCTACGGCTTCGGCACGTTCGGCCGCCGCAACGCCGAGCTCGGGCAGACCTACCGGCTCATGACCAGCGTCAACGTGATCCCGGAACTGCTCGAAGGCGTCGTGCTGCAACCGACCACGTATCTGCACGAGACCGACTACCAGCTCGCCGGCGGTCTCAAGGGCGACCTGTCCGGCTGGGCGTGGGACCTCAGCACGACCTACGGCCGCGACAAGGTCGACGTGTACGAGAAGAACACGGTGAATCCGTCGCTCGGCCCCGCGAGCCCGCGCGACTTCGCGACCTACACGCCGGTGTTCGACCAGTGGACGACGAATCTCGACGTGACCCGGCCGTTCGAGATCGGGCTCGCGCAGCCGCTGCAGCTGTCGTGGGGATTCGAGCACCGCTACGAGCGCTACCAGGTCCATGCGGAGGACCCGCTCGCCTACGCGAACGGCGGCTACGTGTTTCCGGACGGCCCACTGGCCGGCCAGCCGGCCGCGATCGGCGCGCAGGCGGCCGTGCTGATCCTGCCCGAGGACGCGACCGATCTCGACCGCAACGACGAAGCCGCCTACGTCGACGCCGGCGTGAACCTGACCGAGAAATGGTACGTGGCCACCGCGGCGCGCTTCGAGCACTACGACGACAGCGCCGGCAACACGCGCAGCGGCAAGCTGACCTCACGCTACGACCTGACGCCGGAGTTCGCCGTGCGCGGCACGCTGAGCAACGGCTTCCGCGCGCCGTCGCTGTCGCAGAGCGGCTTCGCCAGCGGTTCGCAGGGGCCATACATCATCGACGGCGTGATCGCCGGCATCACGACCTCGCGCATCGCGAAGCCGGATTCCGCGCTCGGCCGCGCGCTCGGCGCGACGCCGCTGAAGCCGGAGAAGTCCGTCAACGCGAGCCTCGGCTTCACCTGGCAGGCGACGTCGGACCTGAGTTTCGACGTCGACGCGTACCGCATCCGGCTCGACGACCGCATCGCGCGCTCGACGGTGTTCGGCGGCGCCGGTGTGTCGCAGATCCTCGCCGACAACGGCTTCGATCCGAACCAGACCGTCTCGTACAACACGAACGGCATCGACACGCTGACGCGCGGCGTCGACGTCGTCGGCACCTACACGCAGAACCTCGAATCCTCGGGCCTCGGCGTGCTGCGCTGGAACCTCGGCTTCAACTGGAACGAGACGACGATCGAGCACGTCAAGGCGACGCCGCCCGAGCTCGCCGCGCTCGGCCTGACGCTGTTCGATCGCATCGCGCAGAGCTACCTGACCGCGGCGCTGCCGAAGACGAAGCTGATCCTCGGCACCGAATGGCAACTCGGCAAGTTCGACGTGACGCTGCGCAACACGCGCTACGGATCGGTGAAGTACCTCACGTCGAATACGGCCGACTACCTGCGCTACGACGCGAAATGGATCACCGATCTCGAAGTCGCCTATGCGTTCACGCCGAAGTTCTCGCTCGCGATCGGCGCGAACGACGCGTTCGACGTGTATCCGGACCGCAGCCGCATCCCCGACGTGACCGGCGTGCAGTACTACGCGCCGAACAGCCCGTTCGGCAACTCCGGCGGGTTCTATTACGTTCGCGCGAACTGGACGTTCGACTGACATGCGCCGGTCGCTCGTCCGCCTCGTGCTGCGCCCGTTCCTGCTCGCCGCCGCGGCCACGCTGCAGGCGTGCGCCGGCGACACCGCGCCGGCCGCCGTCGCGGCGCACACGAAGCTCGTCTACGGCGAGCAGCGCAACCTGCAGATCGTCGCCGAAGCCGCGCACGCGTTCGACGGCGCGCCGTACGCTCTCGAATGGGCGACGTTCGCGACGCCGTCGGTCGAGTTCGAGGCGTTTCGCGCCGGCTCGCTCGACCTCGCCTCGTCGAACGACATCACGATCCTCAATGCGGCCGCGACCGGCGTCGGCCTGAAGATCGTCGCCGCGCTGCGGGGCGACGCGCTGCAGAAGGGCGTCGGTATCATCGTGCAGCGCGATTCGTCGATTCGCAGCGTCGCCGATCTCAAAGGACGCCGCGTCGTCGTCTCCAGCGCGCGCGGCGGCAGCGGCGACAACCTGCTGCACGGCGCGCTGAAGGAAGCCGGGCTCGCCCCGGGCGACGTCGACATCAGCTATGCGCCGTTCCCGGACGCGCTGTCGGCGTTCCGCTCGGATGCGCTCGAGGCGCTGGTCACGAACGATCCGTTCCTGATCCTCGCCGAGCGCCACGGCGGCCGCGTGCTGCGCAACGGCGAAGGCATCAACTCCGGGCTCGGCTTCGTCGTCGCGTCGGACGCCGCGCTCGCCGACCCGGCGCGGCGCGGTGCGATCGCCGACGCGCTCGCGCGCCTCGGCGCCGCGAGCCGCTGGTGTCGCGCCCACCCGGACGACTACGCGCGCGCCTACGCGGAGCGCAACGGCATCGACGCGGAGCTCGCGCGGCTCGTCGTCGACCGCACCGGCACGACGGTCGTGCCGATCTCCGCCGAGATCGTCGCGACCGCGCAGAAGGTCGCCGACGACCTCGCCGAGCGCGGGTTCTGGCCGCGGCGTGTCGACGTGCACGCGTATTTCGACGCCGGCGTGTTCGTCACCCCGGCTGCGCCGCTCGCACGAAACGACTAGCCGCCCGCCGACGCCGGCATGTGCCTGTGGGCTCGTTCGCAGCGCGATGCCGCGCAGGGGGCGCGCTCGGTCGCATCGAGCTCGGGACGACGAAGCGGCCGCGCGGCCAGCTACGCAGCGCCGGTGCATTCATTCCGTCGACGCGCGGCGCTTCGCACCGTCGTGCCCGTGGTCGCAGGCGTCCGCGTGCTCCGGCCGCAGCCGGACCTAACGCTCGAAGCCGTCGCCGAACACGCGATCGCCGACGCTCGCGGAGAGCGTGATCGGCACGATCGGTTGGATGCCGGTCTGATTCGTGAACGTCAGCAGCGTCGTCGCGGTATAGCGGGCCTCGAGCGTGGCCTGCGCGGACGGCGCATAGAACGTATAGGTCAGCGTGCAGCTCGCGCCGACCGCCAACGACGAGCCGCAATCGTTGGACATGCTGAACGGCGGAGTCACCGAACCGCCGGCGAAGTTCATCAGCGCGCTCGTGCTGGTATTCGTGACGACGACCGGGACGCTCTCGTACGTCGCGAACACGACGGGCCCGAAATCGATGCTCCGCGGCGAGACGCGCGCGAGCGTGCCGATGCCGGTTCCGCTCACCGAAACCGGTGCGACGAGATCGTCGCCGGCGCCGTCGAAGAACACGATGCTCGTGCTCGTCGCATACGCACGGTCTTCGTGCGGCAGAAAGCCGTACCGGATCGCGCATTGGGCGCCGGACGGAATCGTCGATCCGGTGCACCCGCCGATGTCCGTGCTGACCGCGCTGAAGACTCCGCCCTGGTCGTCGTTGAACCCGCCGCCGGCCTGCGACAGCGGAACCGAGCCGTTGTTCTTGTAGTTGACCAGAACCGATACGTCCTGTCCGACCCCGATGCTGCCGAAATCGATCGCCGCCGGCCATGCCGCGACGTTCGGCGTCGGCAGCGTCGCCGAGCCTTCGCCTTTCAGCTCGATCGCGACGTAGTCGGCCATCGAAGACGGGCTCGACGTGACCGTGCCGATCGTCGTGCTGGCCTGCACGGCGGTCGTGTCCGACGCCGTGAACCAGTAGTCGAAGTGGCACGAAGCGCCGGCGGCGAGCGACTGCGGGCACGTGCCCGAGTCCGCGGAGAACGGGCCGGCGGCGACGCCGCCGCCGACGAACGTGATCGGCGCCGAATGCGTGTTCGTGAGCGTGACCGGCACGCCGACCTGCTGGCCGATGAACGTAGGGCCGAAATCGATGCCGACCGGAGAGACCTGCGCGAGATGATCGGTGCCGCTGCCGCTCAGACGCACGATCGCCGTCTGCGTGAGCGAGCCGGCGGAGACCAGCAGCGCGAGCGAAGCGGGGAACACGCTGCCGGTGTTGTCGGTCGGCGTGAACGAGACGACGAAGTCGCACGACGCCGACGGATCGATCTGATAATGCTGCGTTGCGCACGTGGCGGCGTCGAGCGCGAAGCCGGGCGCGGTCAGGCCGCCGCTCGCGATGCTGACCGGCATGCCGGTCACGTTGTGGATCGTCACCGGCACCGAGACCGTCGCGCCCATCTTCACGGCGCCGAAGTCGACCGCGGCCGGATTGATGTTCGCGAGCACCTGCGCGGACGCCGGGAGCGCGACGACGGAAAGCACGGCGAACGCGACGCGGACCAAAATTTTCATTCGACGCTCCTGATCGATTCGAGCCGTCGCGGCCGGCGAAGAACACGCGGGGTGACGCCGACGCGAACGCCGGAGCAGCCGCTGCCGCTCGGCCGGGGGCGCCCGGCCAGTGTTCACGGCAGTTACGCCGAACGAAGCGCCGCGGCGACAATTCGCCGGTCCGCCGGCGACGCGCGGCCGCCGTCCGCGCTCTCGCGCGACGTGCCGAGCGCACGATAGGTCGTCGCGCCGCGCGCTGCGGCGGGCGCGCGGCGCACACGGCCGTGCCGGCCGGACGAACGGTCCGTCGAGCCCGCTGCCGCGAGCGCGCGCCTGCGGCACCGACCCGGCGAGACGCGTCGGAGCGCACGGCGCGGCATGGACGGGGCTTCCCGGCAGGCGCCAGAATGACCGTCCGTCCGCACGCCGACACGTCCGCCCGCCCCGCCCTATGCAGCGCTCCGCGTGAGCGCAGCGCCTGCCATGAACGAGCGCCCCGTCTTCCATTTCGGCCGTTACCGGCTGGCACCCGCGACGCGCGAATTCAGCCGCGACGGCGAAGCCGTCGCCGTGCCGGCGCGCGTGTTCGACTGCATCGCGTACCTGATCGAGCATCGCGCACGCGCGGTCGGCCGCGACGAGCTCGGCGCCGCGATCTGGGGCAAGGCCGACGTCTCCGAGGCGCAGCTGACGCAGACGATCCTGCGCGCACGCCGGCTGCTCGACGAGCACAGCGGTGATCAGAGCCACATCCGGACGATTCCGCGGTTCGGCTATCACTGGGCCGGCGCCGTGCGCGTCGAAGGCGCCGAGGCGGCGCCGGAAGCGCCGACGGCAGCGGAGCCGCTGCGCGTTCCGCCGCGGTCCCCGCGCCGTGCGGCGGCGCGGTTCGGGTGGGCGGCGCTCGCGCTCGCCGTGCTCGGCGCCGGCATCGGCGCCGGCATGCTGATGCTGCGCGCGCCGGCGCCGACGCCCGCGCCGGAACGCGCGCCGGCCACGGCCCGCGGCGCACTGGTCCTGCCGATCGAGAACGGCGGCAACGACGACCATGCCTGGGTCAGGCTCGGCGCGATCGACGTCATCGCGAACCGCCTGCGCGACGCCGGACTCGCCGTGCCGCAGACCGAAACGACGCTGGCGCTCCTGAACGGCGGCGTCGTCGACACGAAGGCGCTGCTGCGCAGCGCCGGCACGAAATGGGTCGTGAGCGGCCGCGTCGATCGCGACGCGCGCGGGTGGCGGGTCGCTCTGCAGGCGGTCGACGAAGCCGGCGATCGTCGCACCGCGTCGGCCGACGCGGCCGACGTGCTGACGGCCGTGCGCGACGGCGCCGACGTGCTGCTCGCGCAGCTCGGCCTGACGCCGGCGACGACGGCCAGGCACGACTCCGCGCTCGAGGAGCTGCTGCAGCGCGCCCGCGCCGCGCTGCTGGAGAACGACTTCGCGACCGCGCAGCGCATATTGGCGCAAGCGCCCGCGGCCGCGGCGGCGCGGCCCGAGCTGCGCTACCAGCAGGCCTCGCTGGCGTTCCGCGCCGGTCGCCTCGACGAAGCCGACGACGATCTGCACCGCCTGCTCGACGACGAATCGAGCGCCGACGATCCGCTGCGACGCGCGCGCATCCATTTCGGCCTCGGCGCGATCGCGATGATGCGCGACCGCCCGGCCGAGGCCGAGCGCGAGTTCGAACAATCGCGCGCGACGCTGGACCGGCGCCGGCAGCCGCTGGACTACGGTAACGCGCTCGGCGGCCGCGGCGGCGCGCGCGTGACGATGGGACGCTACCGCGAAGGGCTCGACGACCTCGGCGAGGCGCGCACGCTGCTGCAGCAGTCGGGGGATCGCCTGGCGCTCGCGCGCATCGACGTCGCCTACGGTGCGGCGCAACTGCAGCACGACCGCGCCGCCGAGGCGGTGCCGGTGCTGACCGCCGCGCTGACCCAGCTCGAGCCGTTCGGCGCGGTCAACGAGCGTGCGCACGCGTACTCCGCGCTGTGCAACGCGCAACTGGAACTGCTCGACTACGCCGCCGCGCGACGCGCGAACGACGCCGCCTGGGCGCTGTTGCCGCGCATCGGCGACCCGCTGAATCGCGCGGAGACGCTGACCGATCGCGTGTCGCTGTTGCTGGCCGAAGGCCGCTATGCGGCGACCGCGCCGGTATTGGCCGACCTCGACGCGCTCGACCTGTCCGAGCAGGCGCGCATGGACGGACGCCGCGACGGCGTGCACGCCGAGCTCGCATGGCGCCGCGGCGACGCCGCGGCGGTACTGGCGCGCGCCGAGGCCGCCATGCCGAAGCTGCAGCCGCACGAGCCGGATGCCGCCGCCCACGTCGCGCGGCTGCGCCAGCACGCGC
>DASWOS010000155.1:0-6098 GCA_036398645.1 Dokdonella sp.
ACCACGGCCGGCCGTCCGCGGTCAGCGCGACGTTCGTGTAGATCGTGTCGTGCTGGATCGTCGCGAGCGCGTTCGGGTTCGTCTGCTCGCTCGTGCCCGGCGCGACGCCGAAGAAGCCGGCTTCGGGATTGATCGCCCAGAGCCGTCCGTCCGCGCCGGGCTGCATCCAGCAGATGTCGTCGCCGACGGTCCAGACCTTCCAGCCGGCCTCGCGGTAGCGCGCCGGCGGAATCAGCATCGCGAGATTCGTCTTGCCGCACGCCGACGGGAACGCGGCCGCGACGTAGTGCGTGTCGCCGCGCGGCGTCTCGATGCCGACGATCAGCATGTGCTCGGCGAGCCAGCCTTCCGCGCGCGCCTGCCAGCTCGCGATGCGCAGCGCGTGGCACTTCTTGCCGAGCAGCGCGTTGCCGCCGTAGCCGGAGCCGTACGACTTGATCGTGAGCTCCTCCGGGAAGTGCATGATGAAGCGGCGTTCCGGATCGAGCTCGCCGATCGAGTGCAGGCCGCGCACGAACGCGGGCGCTTCGCCGCGCACGGCACGCTCGGCGCCTTCGCGCTCGATGCGAGCGAGCGCCGCGGCGCCCATGCGCGTCATTACGCGCATGTTCGCGACGACGTACGGGCTGTCGGTCAGCTCGACGCCGCAGCGCGCGAGCGGCGAGTCGATCGGGCCCATGCAGTACGGCACGACGTAGAGCGTGCGTCCGCGCATGCAGCCGGCGAACAGCGCGTCGATCTTCGCGTGCGCCGCGTCCGGCGCCATCCAGTGATTGTTCGGGCCGGCGTCGTCGCGCTCGCGCGTGCAGACGAAGGTCAGGTGCTCGACGCGCGCGACGTCGGACGGATCGGAGCGATGCAGCCAGCAGTCCGGGTGCGTGTCCGCGTTCAGCGCGACCAGCGTGCCGTCGCGCTGCATCCGCGCGAGCAGCTCGCGGTATTCCGCGTCGGAGCCGTCGCACCAGTGGATGCGCTCCGGCCGCGTCGCCAGGGCGACCTCGTCGACCCAGCGGTTCAATGCGTCGAGCTGGCTGGCCATGACCTCGCGGCGCCGTCCTGCGCCTTGGCGAATCGATGACGAAGGACGGTAACGGCGCCCCGCCGGCATTGCAAGACTCGGCGCCGCATGCGCGCCGGCGTTCAGCCCTCGCCCGGTGGCTTGATGAATTCGAGCAGCGCGGCTCTGCGCTTCGCCGACAGCGAGCGGTAGCGCAGCAGCAGCGCGCGCTCCTTCGCGTCGCGCGCGGCGAGCGTGGTGTCGTCGGTCACGTACTTCGCGCTCTCGTCGCCGGCGCGCAGCGCGCCGCAGATCAGCTCGTCGAGCGAGCGCTTGACCGCCGAGCGCAAGTGCGGCAGCACGCGGAAGCTCGGCGTCTCGCGGCCGTTCTCCCAGGCCGAAACCGAGGACTTCGTCACGCCGAGAATGAAGCCGAGCTGCTCCTGCGTCAGTCCCGCGGCGACTCGCGCTTCGCGCAGGCGATCGGCGAAACGCTTCATCGAAAGGCTCCGCGGCGAAGGAGGCCCTCGAAGGTATGGACGCGCCGCTCGCCTGTCGTGCGGGCATTCTTGACACTTTGAGTCGTGGAATTCCATACTGCGGTGCGTGCCGGAGCGCCGACGCGTCCGCGCCGCTGCCGCCGCGAACGAATGCTTCGGCGGAGCCCCGATGAATCGCATCGTGCTCGCAACGCTGCTGTCGCTGTTCGCGGTCGCCGGCGAATGCCGCGCACGGCCGCGGCTCGTCGTCGCGGACTTCGACACGCGGCGCGCGGCGGCCCCGCTCGACGGCGCATTCGTCGCCGACGACGTCGTCGACGCGCTCGTCGCGAGCGGCTTGTTCGAGCTCGTGCGGCGGAGCGCCGCGGACGAGCCCGGCTTCACCGGCGCCGCGGCGCCGGCACGGCTCGCGCGCGTCGGACGTCGGTTCGGCGCGCGCTACGTGCTCGCCGGCGAGGTGCTGTCGTTGAGCTCGCGCGAGGTCGATTTCGACGGCGCCGGCGTGCGCACGCGGAACACCGTGCTGTCGATCAGCGCGCGCGTCCGCATCGTCGACGTCGAGCGCGCGCGCGTCGCCTACTCGACGTCGGTCGACGTCGAGCGTCTGCTCGACCGCGCCGAGCTCGAGCGGCCGGTGCGCGCGCGCACGCGGCTCGCGGCGACCGCCGCGGAGCGCCTGGCGATCGCGATCGAGCACTCCGGTAAGTTCGATCCGCCGCGCATCGGCGCGGCGCGCGGCGCGGCCGGCGGCGCGCGCGAATGAGTCCGAAGCGCTGCGGCGCTGGCGCGGCTCGCCGCGCCGCGCCGCGCGCGCCGCGTCAGCGCGGGATCAGCACCGCGATGAAGTCGCGCACGTACGCCTCGAACTCCTCGTGGCTCATGCGCGGCTGGCCGATCTGCGCGAGTTGAATGAAGCCG
Organism: Dokdonella sp.; assembly: GCA_036398645.1. Taxonomy (GTDB): domain Bacteria; phylum Pseudomonadota; class Gammaproteobacteria; order Xanthomonadales; family Rhodanobacteraceae; genus Dokdonella_A. The sequence goes on from DASWOS010000155.1 coordinate 2,416, forward strand.
ACGTAGGCGGAGTAGGCGAGCCTCGCGCGGTTCGCGGCGGCGAGCGCGTCGAAATCGGCCTGGCGGAACGCCTCGGTCACGAACTCGATGCGCCGCTGCGAGACGCGCTCGACGATCGGCCGGATCAACGGCTGGTCGATCGCCTTCAGCAGCGCCGCGAAGATCGCATGCGACTGGCGCCGATGGCTGACCTGGCGGATCAGCTCGCGCAGGCGCTCGCGCGGGTCGGCGATCGACTCGGTCGGCGCGACGACTTCGGCCTCGTCGCTGCGCTCCCATGCGTCGAGCGCGGCCTTCAGCAACGCCTCGCGATTCGCGAAATGCCAGTAGAAGCTGCCTTTGGTCACGCCGAGCCGGCGCGCGAGCGACTCGACCGCGACCGCGGCGACGCCGCCCTCGGCCAGCATGTCGAGCGCGGCGCGTTCCCAGTCCGCCGCGGACAGGCGGTTGCGCGGTTCGACCGGGAGCGCGGAGACCTGGTTCATCGCGACAGTGTGCATCAGGCGCCCGCGGAAAGGGAGGCGCGCCGGGCCGCGCGATGCGGCGGTGCGCGTTGATTTCGGCTGCGGACCTGACCATACTCTGGCGTATGGTCATCGGCATCGAGCGGCAGCGGGACGCGCTCACGCGGCAACGTCGGGTGTGTACGCGCGACGGCGTCGCGCTCGCGGTCGAGGTCTGCGGCGACGCGCGCGGCCTGCCGGTCGTGCTCGCGCACGGGTTCGGCCAGACGCGGCGCTCGTGGAGCGCGAGCGCCGCGGCGCTCGCCGCCGCCGGCTGCCGCACGCTCGCGTACGACGCGCGCGGTCACGGCGACAGCGACTGGCGTGCCGGCGCGCCGTACGCGTGGGAGCAGATGATCGACGATCTCGCCGTCGTCGCCGCCGACGCCGGGCCGCGGCCGGTGCTGGTCGGCGCGTCGATGGGCGGCCTCGTCGGGCTCGCCGCGCAGAGCCTCCGCGCGCGGCCGTTCCGCGCACTCGTGCTCGTCGACGTGACGCCGCGCTGGGAAGCGGCCGGCGTCGAGCGCATCCTCGCGTTCATGCGTGCCCATCCGGACGGCTTCGCCTCACTCGACGAGGCGAGCGAGGCGATCGCGAGCTATCTGCCGCACCGGCGCGCGCGCGGCGCGCCGGAGCGCCTGCGCGGCCTGCTCGTCGAGCGCGGCGACGGACGTCTGCGCTGGCACTGGGACCCGCGCCTGCTCGACGAGCTCGCCGCGCACGGCGAGCGCTACCAGCCGCTGCTCGCCGAGGCCGCGCGCGACCTCGACGTGCCGGTGCTGCTGATCAGCGGCGGCGCGAGCGACGTCGTCTCGCCGGCGACCGTCGACGAGTTCCTCGCGCTCGTCCCGCACGCGCGCCACGTCGTCGTGCCGCGCGCGGCACACATGGTCGCCGGTGACGAGAACGACGCGTTCACCCGCGAGATTTTGAATTTTCTGCGCGAGCTCGCCGCCGGACCGCACGCGGGCCGGTGCGCGCAGCCCGCGACCGACCCGCGCGCGGACGCCGTCCCGGCGCCGCGCGCGCACGACTGAGGAGCCGTTGCCATGAGTGCGTTCGTTCCGCTGTTCGCCGCCGTCGTCGTTTCGCTGGCGGCCGCCTATCTGCGCGCCGGCCTGCGCGTCTGGACCGCCGCGACCGCGGTCGCGGTCGTCGTCGCCGGCTGGCTCGCCGGCTCCGGCGTGCTCGCGATCGTCGTGCCGCTCGTCGTGCTCGCGCTGATCGCGCTGCCGCTGAACCTCGTCGACTTCCGCCGCCGCAAGATCAGCGCGCCGCTGCTCGCGATGTTCCAGAAGGTCACGCCGCAGCTCTCCGACACCGAGCAGGTCGCGCTCGACGCCGGCACGGTGGGCTTCGAGGGCGAGCTGTTCAGCGGCAAGCCGAATTGGTCGCAGCTGCTCGCGCAGCCGAAGCCGGTGCTGTCGGTCGAGGAGCAGGCGTTCCTCGACGGCCCGGTCGAGGAGCTGTGCGCGATGGTCGACGACTGGAAGATCAGCCACGAGCTCGCCGACCTGACGCCGGAGATCTGGGAGTTCCTGAAGACGCGCAAGTTCTTCGGCATGATCATCCCGAAGCAGTACGGCGGCCTCGGCTTCTCCGCGCTCGCGCACTCGGCCGTGCTGCAGAAGATCGCCGGCATGTCGACGACGCTGGTGTCGACGGTCGCGGTGCCGAACTCGCTCGGCCCGGGCGAGCTGTTGCTGCACTACGGTACGCCGGAGCAGAAGGATCACTACCTGCCGCGCCTCGCCGACGGCCGCGAGATTCCGTGCTTCGCGCTGACCGGGCCGTACGCCGGCTCCGACGCGACCTCGATCCCGGATTACGGCATCGTCTGCAAGGGCGAGTGGAACGGCGCGAACGTGCTCGGCGTGCGCCTGACCTTCGACAAGCGCTACATCACGCTCGCGCCGATCGCGACGATCGTCGGCCTCGCGTTCCGCTTGTACGACCCGGAGCACCTGCTCGGCGACGCGGAGGACCTCGGCATCACGCTCGCGCTGCTGCCGCGCGAGACGAAGGGCCTCGAGATCGGCCGGCGCCACTTCCCGCTGAACGTGCCGTTTCAGAACGGGCCGGTGCGCGGCAAGGACGTGTTCGTGCCGCTGTCGCAGCTGATCGGCGGCCCGGACATGGCCGGGCAGGGCTGGCGCATGCTGGTCGAGTGCCTGTCGGTCGGCCGCGCGATCTCGCTGCCGTCGAACACGGCCGGCGGCGCGCGCATGGCGGCCGCGGCGACCGGCGCGTATGCGCGCATCCGCAAGCAGTTCGGCCTGTCGATCGGCCGCTTCGAGGGCGTCGAGGAGGCGCTCGCGCGGATCGGCGGCTACACCTACGCGATCTCGGCGCTGTCGCTCTCGACCGCGGCCGCCGTCGATCGCGGCGAGAAGCCGGCGGTGCCGTCGGCGATCGCGAAGTACCACGCGACCGAGCTCGCGCGCGAGGTCGCCAAGGATGCGATGGACGTGCACGGCGGCAAGGGCGTGATCCTCGGGCCGTCGAACTGGATCGGCCGCGGCTGGCAGGGCGCGCCGGTCGCGATCACGGTCGAGGGCGCGAACATCATGACGCGCAGCCTGATGATCTTCGGCCAAGGCGCGATCCGCTGCCATCCGTACGTGCTGCGCGAGATGCAGGCGCTGAAGATCGGCGACTATCGCGCCAAGCTCGCCGCGTTCGACGCGGCGCTGTTCGGCCACGTCGGCTTCGCGATCTCGAACGCGGTGCGCAGCTTCGTGCTCGGGCTCGCGTTCGCGAAGATCGGCCGCGTACCGGGCGACGCATACACGCGCCGCTACTACCGCAAGCTCAACCGCTACGCGGCGGCGCTCGCACTGGTCGCCGACACCTCGATGCTGGTGCTCGGCGGCAAGCTCAAGTTCAAGGAGAAGCTCTCCGCGCGCCTCGGCGACGTGCTGTCGAACCTCTACATCGCGAGCGCGATGCTGAAGCGCTACCAGGACCAGGAGCAGCCGGTCACCGACCAGCCGCTGCTCGCCTGGGCGTTCCACGACCGCGTGTACCAGATGCAGGTCGCGCTCGACGGCGTGCTGCGCAACTTCCCGGTGCGGCCGGTCGCGTGGGTGCTGCGCGCTCTGGTGTTCCCGTTCGGCCGGCGCGAAGTGCCGCCGTCCGACCGCCTCGGCCGCCGCGTCGCGGCGATCCTGACCGCGCCGA
>DASWOS010000156.1:0-10851 GCA_036398645.1 Dokdonella sp.
GTCGTACCGCTAATGCAGCGTCGCCGCGTCCTCGTCGGGCAGCAGCGCCGTCGGCACGTGCAGCGCGTCCGCCTCGGCGATCGCCGCGGCCGCAACGTCCGCACGGCCGAGCGCGCGCGCGATGCGCGCGCGCAGCGCGAGCAGGCGCGCACGCTGGACGTGCGCGTCGGGATGCGCCGCGTGCAGCGCGGCGAGCGCGTGCACGGCCTCGCGATCCGCTTCGTCGCGGCGGCCGAGCGCGGCGAGCGCGCTCGCGCGCAAGTAGCGGCTGCGGATCTCGACGTTCGGATTCGGCGAATCGAGTCCGCCGAGCGTAGCCAGCGCGCGGTCCGCGGCGGCGAGCGCCGCGGCGTACTCGCCGCGCGCGAACTCGACGCACCCGCCGACGCGAACGGCGTCGGCGAACGGCGCGCTCGACTCGCCGAACAGCCGCGCGGTGTCGCGTGCGGCCTGCGCTTGCAGCCTCGCGGCTTCGTCGCCGCCGCCGCGCTCGATCAGCGCTTCGGCGAGATGCAGGCGCGTCGTCGCGAGCTCCTCCTCGTAGCCCGACGCCTGCGCATGCGCGAGGAAGGAGCGCAGCGCCTCGCGGTCGGCCCGCTCGGCTTCCGCGTAGCGTCGCCGCGCGAGGTCGAGCGCGGCGCGCCCGTCCAGCACCGCGACCGTCTTCGCGTTGTCCTCGCCGAGCAGGCGCCGGTCCATCGCGAGCGCCTCGTCGAATGCGGCCTCGGCTTCGTCGAAGCGCTCCTCGGACACGAGGAACGCGCCGAGCCCGGCGAGCCCGGCGGCGATGCGGTCGTGCGGACCGTCGTACACGCGCCGCATCAGCGCGATGCCTTCGCGGTACAGCGGTTCGACCGCCGCACGCTCGCCGGTGCGCGCCTTGACCGCGCCGAGATGAAACAGCGTGCGCGCGTATTCCTCGTCCTGCGGCAGCTGCAACGCGCGCCAGTGCGCGAGCGCCTGTTCGAGCATCGACGCGGCCTCGCGGTCGCGCCGGATCGTCGCACAGAGCTGCCCCAAGTACGAGGACACTTCGATGCCGTCGATCGAATCGGGGCCGAACACGCGCTGCGCCTTGTCGAACGCCTGCCGTGCGATCGCGAGCGCCTCGTCCGCACGGCCGGCGTACGCGCGCGTCGCGCCGTAGAGCATGAGTCCGGACAGCGCCGCCTCGGTGTCCTGCGCGAGCAGCTGCGGCAGGATGCCGGCCATCAGCCGGTCGGCCTCGTCGTTGCGGTTCGTGACGTGCAGCAAGTTGCCTTTCTGCACGAGGCTCTCGGTCCACAGCGGCGACGACGTCGCGATCGGCAGCGCTCGTTCGCGGGCGATCGCGTCGTCGATCAGCGCCTCGGCCTGCGCGTAGTCGCCGCCGGACGCGGCGACCTTGGCGAGCGCGAGCAGGATCTGCGCGCGCAGCGACGGCTCGAGACCGGGATCGTCGTGCGCGCGCTTGGCCGCCTCCTCGATCAGCCGCTCCGGAGTCGGACGCTGGTCGCGCGGCAGGCTCGCGCTCGCGCTTTCGAACAGTTCCGCGATGAAGTCGCGTGTCGCATTCGCGCGCTGCGTCTCGGCGCGCGCGACGCGTGCCTGCTCGTGCGCGATGCGCGCCTGCCACAGCGCGACGGTCAGCGCGGCGAGCAGTGCGAGCACCGCGGCCGCGGTCGCCGCGACCGTGCCGCGATGCCGGGCGGTGAACTTGCGCATGCGGTACCACGTCGACGGCGGATGCGCTTCGACCGGACGCCCGTCGAGATGGCGGCGGACGTCCTCGGCGAACGCGCCGGCCGACGCGTAGCGTCGCGCCGGCTCGTCCGCGAGCGCCTTCAGCAGGATCGTGTCGAGGTCGCCGAGCAGCGCGCGCGTGCGCCGGCGCGACAGCGCGACGCGCGCTCCGTCGGCTGCGGCCGCCGCGGACGACGCACGCCGGCGCGGACCGCGTTCCGGCCGCGTGCCGAGCAGCAGCTCGTGCAGCAGCACGCCGAGCGCGTAGACGTCGGTCGCGGTGCTGATCGGCCCGGCGTGGATCTGCTCGGGCGCCGCGTAGTCGGGCGTGAACAGGTGGTGCGTCGCGTTCTCGACGCCGTCGTCGAGCAGCTTCGCGATGCCGAAGTCGAGCAGCTTGACCGTGCCGTCGTGCGCGACGAGCACGTTCGACGGCTTGATGTCGCGGTGCACGATCAGCGCGCGATGCGCCGACTCGACCGCGGCGCAGACGGTCAGGAACAGCTCGAGCCGGCGCCGCACGTCGAGCCCGCGCGCGGCCGCGTGCCGCGTGATCGGCTCGCCGTCGACGTACTCCATGACGAGGAACGGAATGCCGGCGTCGGTCACGTCGCCGTCGAACAGGCGCGCGATGTTCGGATGCGCGAGCCGCGCCAGCACCTGCCGCTCGCGCAGGAACAGGCGCTGCTCGATCTCGGAGTACAGGCCGCGCCGCAGCAGCTTGACCGCGACCTGCTGACGGAAGCTGCCGTGCTCGCGTTCGCCGAGGAACACCGCGGCCATGCCGCCCTTGCCGAGCAGGCGCGTCAGCCGGAACGCGCCGACGCGCTGGCCGATCAATCCGTCCTCGTTGAGACCGCTCGCGCCGAGGCGTGCGGCGACCTCGTCGGCGACGACGTCGAGCAGGCCGTCGTCGATCCCGTCCGCGGCGAGCAGGCGCTCGAGAGCGGCGCGTTCGTCGGCGTCGGCGACGTTCGCCGCGAGCCATGCCGCGCGCGAGTCGGCCGGCAACTCGACGAGCGCGTCGAACCACGCGCGCAGCCGCGCGATCAGCGCGGAGTCGCTCGCAGCGAACACGCCGTCGTCGGCCGGCGAGTTCGTCGCCGGCGCCGCCGAGGCCGCGCGCGGGGAGCCGGTCACGCGCTCAGCGCAGCAGGTCGTAGAGGAACGCGCGCGCGAAGCGCCAGTCGCGGCTCAGCGTGCGCACGGTCACGCCGAGCAGGCGCGCGATCTCGTCGAGCGTGAGCCCGGCGAAGTAGTGCAGCGCGACGAGCTCGGCCGCGCGCGGGTAGGAGCGCTCGAGCGTCTGCAGCGCCGCGTCGAGCTCGAGCACCTGCTCGGCGGTCCGTTCGGCGAGGTCGCCGCAGTCGTCGACGTCGACCCATTGCACGCCGCGGCCGCGCTTGTCGCGCAGGCGCATGCGCGCGCGGTCGACGAGGATGTGGCGCATCGCCTGGGCGGCGTAGCGGAAGAAGTGCGCCGCGTCGATGAAGCCGGACGCGCGGGCGCTGCTGACCTTCACGTACAGCTCGTGCACGAGCGCGGTCGTGTTCAGCGTGCGCTCGCCGCCGTCGGCGAGCTGACGGCTCGCCATCGCCTTCAGCCGATCATACACGTCGGCGAACAACGCATCGGCGTCGAGCGCGTCGTCGTCCATCGGCGTCATCGGCGGCCCGTCGCCACAGCGGCACGTGGCGGCCATCTTATCCGATCGCGTCCGCACGCGAGCCGCGGGCCCGCGGGGGCGGCGCGTGCGGTCGACGTCCCGGCGGTCGCGCGCGCGCGCCGCGTCGGCCGAAGGCGAATTCACCGGCTGCGGCCCGGCGACGACCGACCTCGCCGCGGCGCCGACGCCGCCGCGTCGCGCGATCCGGCCGCGCGCGCGATGCGGTGCTGCCGCGGCCGCTCCGAACGGCGCGCCGGCAGCGGCGGCCGCACCGGAAGGGCGCGACCCGCTCATCGGCGCGGCCGAATCGAAGCCGTGGGTGCGCCGTACGAGGTCGCGCAGCCACCGTTCGCGACGCCGAGGTCGTCCGCGTCGAGATACTCGAACCCGGCGGACATCGTCACGCCGTCGATCCGCAGGGTGTCGGTGCCGCTGTGAAAAAGCGGCTGGACCGCGTCGCCACCGGAGATCGTCAGCCGGTCCGCGCCGGGTCCCCGGAGCGTCAGATCGTCGGCCGCGCTGATCACGTCGCCGGTGGTCAGCGTGATCGTGTCGCGGCCGGTATTCGTCAGATCGATTGTGCCGCCGCTGACCGCGTCGTGGACCGCCCGGCGACAGCTGCCGGGGCCGGAATCGTCGCAGTTCGTCACGGCGACCGCGTCCGGCCGCATGGGCGACGTATCCGCGGTTGGTTGCCGAAGCGTCGCCGGCGCCGGTCGGCCCGGCTCCGCAGCCGCCGACGCCCAGGTCGGCGCTGCGTCGAGCCGTTCTCCGGCGAGCACGGCACGGCGGCCGCCCACGTCGAATGCGAGTGCGAGCGCGAAGGCGAGGGCGCTGGCCAGTACGCGCGTGCGCGGTATCGCCGGGATGGTCCTGGAACCGTGCATCGAAATCGCTCCTGAGCCCGGCGGAGAAGGCCGGACCTTCGCGACGAACGCCGTCCGCTGCCGAACCTGGACATCGCGAGCGGCGCGCCGGCATCGCAACGGATGTCGAGGCGTCGCCGGTCGGCCGCTCACGCCGCAATGCGACTCACCAGACGCGAGGGTGCGGACGTGAGCGCCGTGCCGCGAGGCCCGAATGGCGCGGGGAGCGCTGTGCGTACGCGAGTCGTCGCCCGTGCCGATGGAGGTCACATGAAGATCGCACCGGAGCGTCAGGATCGCCGTGTTCGCCGACACCTGCGGCAACCTGATGCAGATCGACCTGCCGACGGCGTCGCGGAGCGCGAATCGGGCCGGCGAGAACGGCGCCGTTCGGACCGTCGGGCCGATGCGGCGAGCGCGGGCCGCGGGCTGCGGCACGGCCGTACAGCCCGAAGCGGCGCGGGTCGAGCGCGAGGCCGACGTCGCGCGAGGCGGCGGGAAATCGGGCGGAAACTCGCGGCCGGCAGCGGCCGGCGCTTCCCAGCAGGGGACGTGCCGAGTCGCGAAGCCGAAACGACGCCGCGGCGAACGCCGCCGGCGCCGTTCGCGGGTCACGCCGCCTGGCGCGACGCCTTCTTGCGCTCGCTTTCGGTCAGGTGCTTCTTGCGCAGGCGAATCTGCTTCGGCGTGACCTCGACGAGCTCGTCGTCCTCGATGAACTCGAGCGCCTGCTCCAGCGACATCTTGATCGGCGGCGTCAGCTGCACGTTGTCGTCCTTGCCGGCGGCGCGGATGTTCGTCAGCTGCTTCGCGCGCAGCGCGTTGACGGTCAGGTCGTTGTCCTTCGCGTGGATGCCGACGAGTTGGCCTTCGTAGATCTCGTCGCCTTCGCTGACGAGCAGGCGGCCGCGCTCCTGCAGCCCGACCAGCGCGTACGCGGGTGCCGGACCCTGGCCGTTCGAGATCATGACGCCGTTCGGACGCTTCGCGATCTGGCCTTCGGCCTTCGGACCGTAGTGGTCGAACACGTGGAACAGCAGGCCCGTGCCGGCCGTGATCGTGCGGAACTCGGTCTGGAAGCCGATCAGGCCGCGCGCCGGGATCAGGTATTCGAGGCGCACGCGGCCCTTGCCGTCCGGTTCCATGTTCTTGAGCTGACCTTTGCGCTGGCCGAGCCGCTCCATGACGCCGCCCTGGAACTGCTCCTCGAGATCGACGACGAGTTGCTCGATCGGCTCGCTCGGCACGCCGTCGATGTCCTTGACGATGACTTCGGGGCGCGAGACCGCGAGCTCGTAGCCTTCGCGGCGCATCGTCTCGATCAGCACCGACAGATGCAGCTCGCCGCGGCCGGACACCTTGAACTTGTCCGGATCCTCGGTCTCCTCGACCTTCAGCGCGACGTTGTGCAGCGTCTCGCGCAGCAGGCGGTCGCGCAGCTGGCGGCTGGTCAGGAACTTGCCGCCGCTGTGCTCCTTGCTGCCGGCGAACGGCGAGTTGTTGACCTGGAACGTCATGCTGATCGTCGGCTCGTCGACGGTCAGCACCGGCAGCTGCTCCGGCGCTTCCGGCGCGCAGACCGTGTCGGAGATGCCGAGCGCTTCGACGCCGCTGATCGCGATGATGTCGCCCGCTTCGGCTTCCGCGACTTCGCGGCGCTCGAGGCCCATGAAGCCGAGCACCTGCAGCACCTTCGCGTTGCGCCGCTTGCCCTCGCGGTCGATGACCGTGACCGGCATGTTCGTGCGCACCTTGCCGCGCTGCACGCGGCCGATGCCGATCAGGCCGACGTAGTTGTTGTAGTCGAGCTGGCTGATGCGCATCTGGAACGGGCCGTCGAGATCGACCTGCGGCGGTGACACGTGCTTCATGATCGCCTCGTACAGCGGCGTCATGTCGCCGGACCGCGCGGTCGAATCGAGGCTCGCGTAGCCGTGCAGCGCCGAGGCGTAGACGACCGGGAAATCGAGCTGTTCGTCGGTCGCGCCGAGGCGGTCGAACAGGTCGAACGTCTGGTTCAGCACCCAATCGGGCCGCGCGCCGGGGCGGTCGACCTTGTTGATGACGACGATCGGCTTGAAGCCCATCTGGAACGCTTTCTGCGTGACGAAGCGCGTCTGCGGCATCGGCCCGTCCATCGCGTCGACGAGCAGCAGCACGGTGTCGACCATCGACAGCACGCGCTCGACTTCGCCGCCGAAGTCCGCGTGGCCCGGCGTGTCGACGATGTTGATGCGATTACCGTTCCAGGTGATCACGGTGTTCTTCGACAGGATCGTGATGCCGCGTTCCTTTTCCTGGTCGTTCGAGTCCATGACGCGCTCCGCGAGGACGGTGCGCTCGCTGAACGTGCCGGACTGCTTCAGCAGGCAGTCGACGAGCGTGGTCTTGCCGTGATCGACGTGAGCGACGATGGCGATGTTGCGGAGCTTTTCGATGGACATGGCGATGCTCCCGCCGCGCACGGCAGGAAAGGGCTCTTCGGACAGAATGCGCCGATTGTACTCCAATTCACCGTCGTGCCGCAGCGCAGCACGCGATGCGCCGTGCCGCGCGCGGCACGATCGGTTAGGCTGCGCGCCCCGAACGACGGAGCCCTGCATGAGCGCACTCCCCGAATTGACCGCCGAGATCGCGACGCCGCGCGGCACGATCCACCTGCGCCTGTTCGCCGCGCAGACGCCGATCACGGTCGCGAGCTTCGTGAACCTGGCGCGCCGCGGCTTCTACGACGGCCTGACGTTCCACCGCGTGATCCCGGACTTCATGATCCAGGGCGGCTGCCCGCGCGGCAGCGGCACCGGCGGCCCCGGCTACACGTTCGAGGACGAGATCGTGCCGTCGCTGAAGCACGATCGCGCCGGCATCCTGTCGATGGCGAACGCCGGGCCCGGCACGAACGGCAGCCAGTTCTTCATCACGCACGTGGCGACGCCGTGGCTCGACGGCAAGCACACCGTGTTCGGCGTCGTGGTCGGCGCACCGGACCAGACCGTCGTCGACGCGATCCGCAACGGCGACTCGATCGCATCGGTCCGCATCGTCGGCGACGCGACGCCGCTGCTCGAGCAGGAGAAGACGCGCGTCGCGCAATGGAACGCCGCGCTCGAGACCGGCGGCCGCGCGGCGCGCTGAGCGAGTTCGAAAAACTTCGAAAAAAAAAGGTCGCCCCGCGGCGCGGGGCGACCTCGTTCGCGAACGGCTTCGTCAGACCGTGTTGCGCTTGAACAGCAGCCGGTAGAGCGCGAGCAGGATGATCGCGCCGATCACGCCGCCGATGAACCCGGAAGGCTCGACCTCGCCGCCGGGGCCGGTCGTGCCGAACAGCACGTGGCTCAGCCAGCCGCCGACGAACATGCCGGCGATGCCGAGGATCGCGGTCACGATGAAGCCGCCCGGATCTCTGCCGGGCATCAGGAACTTCGCGACGATGCCGACGATCAGTCCGATGATGAACATCCACAACCACGACATGGTGACCTCCTCTTCGAGCGGGTGAAGGTGCCGGCGCACTGTAGCGCAGTTGCGTGAATCGATGCTGGCTGCATCCGCGTTCCGCGCACGCCGGCCGCACGGAACGCCTGTGCTAGACTTTTCGGCTGTTCGGCCGCCGCGCCGCCCCCGTTCACGAGGAAACGCATGCCGTCTCTCGCCGCGCGCATGAGCCGCGCAAAACCGAGCGCCATCATGGCCGTCGCCGAAAAGGCGAAACGGCTCAAGGCCGAAGGCCGCGACATCATCAGCTTCTCGATCGGCGTACCGAACTTCCTGCCCGGTCCGCACGTGTACGAGGCGGTGCGTGAAGCGCTCGCGAAGGACAGCGGCCAGTACGGCTCCAACCGCGGTCCGGACGCGCTGCTCGATGCGTTCGTCGCGCATCTCGAAGCCGGCGGCCTCGGCGGATACGGGCGCAGGAACGTCGCGACGGGCATCGGCGCGAAGCACGTGCTCTACAACCTCGCCGAGGCGCTGCTCGACCCGGGCGACGTCGTCGCGTTCCCGGTGCCGTACTGGACGACGTATCTCGACATCGCCGACATCGTCGGTGCCGAGGCGCGGCTGCTGCCGTGCCCGGCCGCGCAGAACTACAAGCTGACGCCGGAGCAGCTCGACGCGGCGCTTCCCGGCGTCAAGCTGTTCCTGTTCAACAATCCGTCGAACCCGACCGGAATGGTGTACACGCGCGAGGAAATCGCCGCGCTCGCCGACGTGCTCGCGCGCCATCCGGACTGCTGGATCGTCTGCGACGACATCTACAACCGCATGGTGTTCGACGGCATCGGCTACCACAACTTCATCAACGCGCGGCCGGAGCTGCGCGAACGCACGATCCACGTCGATTCGCTGTCGAAGACCTACGGCATGCCGGGCTGGCGCGTCGGCTTCGTGGCCGGTCCGGAACCGGTCGCGCAGGCCGTCGTCACGCTGAACTCGAACCACATCACGAACGTGCCGGAGATCGTCAACGCGGCCGCGGTCGCGGCGCTCGCCGGTCCGCAGGACGTGCCGCGGCAGAAGTGCGCCGAGTTCCAGTCCAAGCGCGATCAGGTGCTCGCCGTGCTCGCGGAGATCCCGGGCGTGATCTGCCCGCGTCCGCAGGGCGCGTTCTACGTGTTCCCGGACATCGCCTGCGCGTTCGGCAAGTCCCACGGCGCGACGAAGATCGCCGGCGACGTCGACTTCTGCAATGCGCTGCTCGAAGCCAAGGGCGTCGCCTGCGTGCCCGGCTCGGCGTTCGGCGAGCCGAACGCGCTGCGCATCTCCTATACGTGTCCGACCGCGCAGCTCCCGGAAGGGCTGCGGCGGTTCCGCGAATTCTTCGCCGAGCTGAACTGATCGCCGCGCGGCGCGGCGCCGTTCGGCCCGATCGTCCTCCCGCACTCTGGAGTCCGCCATGAAATCACCCGTTCGAGTCGCCGTGACCGGTGCTGCCGGTCAGATCGGCTACGCCCTGCTGTTCCGCATCGCGGCCGGCGACATGCTCGGTCCCGACCAGCCGGTCATCCTGCACCTGCTCGAGATCACGCCGGCGCTGCCGGCACTGCAGGGTGTCGTCATGGAGCTGAACGACTGCGCGTTTCCGACGCTCGCCGGCGTCGTCGCGACCGACGACGTGAACGTCGCGTTCAAGGACGTCGACTACGCGCTGCTCGTCGGCGCGCGCCCGCGCGGCGCCGGCATGGAGCGCAAGGATCTGCTCGAGGCGAACGGCGCGATCTTCGCGCCGCAGGGCAAGGCGCTGAACGCGCACGCGAAGCGCGACGTCAAGGTGCTCGTCGTCGGCAACCCGGCGAACACGAACGCGCTGATCGCGCAGGCGAATGCGCCGGACCTCGATCCGCGCCAGTTCACCGCGATGGTGCGGCTCGACCACAATCGCGCGCTGTCTCAGCTCGCCGAGAAGACCGGCGCGCACACGACCGAGATCCGCAAGGTCGCGATCTGGGGCAACCACAGCTCGACGCAGTATCCGGACCTGCACCACGCGACCGTGCGCGGCAAGGCCGCGCTCGAGCTCGTCGATCAGGCCTGGTACGAGGGCACGTTCATCCCGACCGTGCAGCAGCGCGGCGCCGCGATCATCAAGGCGCGCGGCGCGTCGTCGGCGGCTTCCGCCGCGGCCGCCGCAATCGACCACATGCGCGACTGGACGCTCGGCACCGCGGACGGCGACTGGGTCTCGATGGGCATTCCGTCGGACGGCAGCTACGGCATCGCGCCCGGCGTGATCTTCGGCTATCCGGTCACCGTGACGAATGGCACGTACTCGATCGTGCAGGGGCTGGATATCAATGCGTTCTCGCGCAGCCGGCTCGACGCGACGGACAAGGAGCTGCGCGAGGAACGCGCCGGCGTCGAGCACCTGTTCGCGAAGCGGTAGCTGCCTCGATCCGGATCGCTGCGGCCGCCTGCGGCCGCGCCCGCCTGTCGAACGGCGTCTTCGGAGGCTCGTCCGAAGTCGCCCACGGCCGGGCGGATCCGATCGGCGCGCTCCGGGCGGCCTCGCCGCGCCGGCGCGTGCCCGCCGCGGGCTTCGTCCGCCGCCGTCCGCGCCCGCGCTTTTTTCGATGAAAGGAACGACATGAAGAAGTTCTGCCTGGCCTTGCTGCTGACCGCGCTTTCGAGCGCCGCTGCGTTCGCCGGCGAAGGCATGTGGACGCCGGACAACCTGCCGCGGGCCGAGATCCAGGCGAAGTACGGCTTCACGCCGGACGCGAAATGGGTCGAGCACGTGCAGAAGGCCGCGCTGCGGCTCGCCGGCGGCTGCTCCGGCTCGTTCGTGTCGCCGCACGGCCTCGTGCTGACGAACCATCATTGCGTCAACAGCTGCGTGCAGCAGCTGTCGAGCGCGGACCGCGACTTCATCAAGACCGGCTTCTACGCGAAGGAAGAAAAGGACGAGATCAAGTGCCCCGAGATCGAGCTGAACCGGCTCGATTCGATCAAGGACGTGACCGCGCGCGTCAAGAAGGCGACCGAAGGCAAGAGCGGAGTCGACTACGGCAAGGCCGAAAAGGCCGTCAAGTCCGACATCGAGAACGAGTGCGTCGGCCGCGACAAGCAGGCCAGGCGCTGCGACGTCGTCGACCTCTACCA
>DASWOS010000157.1:0-4829 GCA_036398645.1 Dokdonella sp.
GCTGCGAGCGCTCGTCCTCGGCGTCGAGCAGCAGCACGTGGAAGCCGTCGCCGTCCGGGATCAGGTGCACGTGCGCGCTGCGCCCGCTGGCGAGCTCGACGAACGGGATCGCGTGGTCGTCGTCGAGCGGCAGGCCGATGAACAGGTCCTCGATCTGGCGCAGTCCGTGCTGCGCGTCGGCGAGGTCGATGCCGTGGTACGCGGCGTCGCCGCGCGCGTCGCGCAGGCGCCAGTCGGCGTCGAAGCTGAGCAGCAGCGGATGCCCGCGCTCGACCAGCGCCGTGCGCAGGTAGCTCTCGACCGACTCCGGCAGCCGCGTCGGATCGTTCACGGCTCGAGCCTCGCGGCGAGGGTGGCGAACGCGTCCTCGACGCCGGCGCCGGACAGCGCGCTGGTCTCGAACACCGGCAGCGTGCGGCGCAGCTCCGCGAGCGTCGTCGGCGCGATCTCCCAGCGGTCGACGAGATCGAGCTTGTTGACCGCGAGCGCGACGACCGCGTCGGGCAGCAGCGCGCGCGACTGCATCAACAGGTTCAGCGCCGAGCTCAGGCTGGCCTCGCGCGTCCCGTCGGCGACCAGCAGCAGCGCCGACGCGCCGCGCAGGTAGCTCGCGTTCGGCGCGCCGAGCGCGTCGCGCCCGGCGATGTCCCAGACGACGAGCTTCAGCGGCGGCCGTCCCGGCGCGGCGACCTCCTTGCTGTCGACCTTGACGCCGATCGTGGTCAGGTACTTCTCGGCGAACGTGCTGCGCACGAAGCGCGCGACGAGGCTGGTCTTGCCGACGCCGAAATCGCCGAGCATGCAGAGCTTGTACGCGCGCGGGCTCATCGCGGCGCTCCGATCGCGAGCCGCAGGTACGCGCCGCGGCGCTCGCCGCGCGCGTCCTCGCCGGTGTCGATCGCATCGGCGACGCCGCGCGCGGCGAGCGCGTCGGCGAGCCAGCGCGCGCGCGCGAGGCGCACGCGGCGGTTGATCGCGTCGCTGCCGGGCGCGTCGTTCGTGCCGACCGCGACCAGCGCGAGGCCGACGTGCGCGGACGCGGCGAGCGCCTGCGCGCGGCGCACCGCGCCGGCGAGCTCGTCGACGCGCGCATCGGCGCCGTCGGCGGCGCGCACGTCGTCGACGAACACGACCGGTCGCGCGGCGAGATCGGCGGCGAGCCGTTCGAGCTCCGCGCGCGCCGCGACCGCCGCGTCGAGCTCGGGCGTCAGCGCGAGCTCGCTCCGCGCGACGCCGGCGATCCAGCCGGCGCGCTCGCCGGCGCGCGCGATCCAGTCCGCGGGCGCGCGGCCGTCGAGCCGCAGCACGCCGCGCCGCACCGCGATCCGCACGCCGTCCGGCGGCGCGAGCAGGCGGCGCGCGCGGCGCTCGACGACGGCGTCGTCGCCGGACACGTAGCCGGCGGCGTCGAGCCGGGTCCGCACGCCGTCGAAGCCGGCGAGCAGCGGCGCGAGCGGCTCGGCGTCGGCGTCGAGCAGCCCGTGCACGACGAGCTCGCGCCACGGCCGCGCGTCGATGCCGGTCAGCACGAAGCCCGGATGCGCGACGAGCCGCGCGCGCAACGCGTCGACGCGCGCATTCCAGCGCTCGCGGCCCGCGGCGAACGTCGCGAGCAGCGCGAGCACGGCCACCAGCACGATCAGCAGCGGCCAGCGCGACGGCGCCGCCGCCGGCGCGTCCGGCTCGGCGCCGACCGCGCGCTGCAGCGTCGGCGGATCGAGCAGCTCGCGCCACGGCGGCGCCTCTGCGCGCGCGCCGCCGGCCATGATCGCCGCGAGCCGCTCGTGCACCTCCTCGAGGCGCTGCTCGAGCAACGCGCGCAGCTCGCCCGGCGGCACGCCGCGCATGAAGCAGGCGAGGTTCGCGCGCGGGCCCGGCACGACCCAGACGAGATATTCGCCGACGCGGACCGATTCGAGCGCGCCGCCGCCGGCGCGGCCGACCGAGTCGCCGACGAAGTCGCCGAGCGCGGTCAGCATGCCGGCGATCGCGTCGGCGTCGAGCGCCGGCAGGTCCGGCGCGGCCTCGTGGTCGATGACGAGGCCGGACGCGGCGTCGATCAGGAACACGTGCTCGATGCGGTAGGCGAGCCGGTGCTTCAGCACGACGTGCGCGTACGGCACGCCGGCGCGCCACGCCTCGAGCCGCCACTTGAGTCCGTGCAGCGTGAAGCTGCTCTCGACCGCCGCGTTGAGGTCGGCGACGAGGTTGCGCAGCGCTTCGGCGATCGACTTGCGGATCAGCGGCCCGATGATCGGGAACAGCGCGTCGATCAGGCTGTGGCGGTCGCGCTGCACGGCCGCGCCGAGCGCCTGCGCGACCGGCTCGGCGAGCGCCGCGGCGACGCGCGCGGCGCCGTCGCCGCGCGCGGCCGCTTCGAGCGCGCCGGGCAGGCGCCGCGGCAGCTCGCGCTCGGCGCGCTCGAGCGACTCGATGCGCTGCTGCGCCGCGTCGAGCGCGCGCCGCTCGGGGCCGAGCAGCAGCTCCTTCAGCCGCACGAGGTCGCCGCCGCGCGCGGCGGCGTCGCCGGCCGCGCGCTCGAGTTCCGGACCGAATCCCGAACCGCTCACGTCGGCGCTCCGCTGCGGCCGCCGCGGCTATTTCGGCGTGGGCAAATCGAAGTCGCCCCTGAGCCGCATCGCGAATTCGGTCAGCAGCGCGGCGAGGTCGTGGCGGTCGACCTTCTCGGCGCGCAGCTCGTCGCTCGCACGCGCGAGCGCGGCCTCGGTGTCGCCGGCGCGCGCGCCGACCGCCGCCTGCAGGTCCGCGAGCGCGCCGCGCAGACGCTCGTCGCTCGCGGCGAGCTCCTGGCCGAGCGCGTCGAGCGCGTGGTTGACCTCGCCGCGCGCGGTGCGCGCGGCCTGCTGCACGCGCGACTCGAGATCGTCGACCGCGCCGGTGCGGTCCTGGACTTCCTGGCGCACGAGCTTCGTCAGCTTGTCGAGCTGGTCGTCGATGCGCTTCTCGACCTGCGCGAAGCGCTTGTCGTTCGCCTCGCGCTGGCGCGCGAGCTCGGCCTCGAAGCGCTGATTCAGCTCCTGGAAGCGCCGCTCGTAGTCGCGCATCTGGCCGCCGAACAGGATGTCGCGGATCTGGTCGACGTTGCGGTCCGCTGCGGCGTCCGCGGCGGGCTTCTTCGGTTCTGCCATCGGCTTGCTCCTGGTCGTGGTCCGCGCCGCGGCGCTGCGCGGTGCGCGCCTCCGGCGCCTGCGCGGAGCGCAGCGTCGGTCGGGCGCGCGTTGCGCCGCGGTGCCGGTTCGTCCGTCCGCCGCGGGCGTCGTCGATGCGTCCGCGTCGTGCCGGCGGCAGCGCCGCGGCCGGCGCAAAGTCCACCGTAGCGTAATCCGGCCGCCGGCCCGCCGCATCCGACGCGGCGTCGCCTGCCGCCGGCCATTCTATGCGCTCTGCGGCGCTAGACCTGCTCGAGCCGGTAGCCGTGCTGATAGATCGCCGCGAGCCGCCAGCCGTATTCGCCGTTCAGTTCGAGCTTCTTGCGCAGCCGGCTGATGTGCGTGTCGACCGTGCGCGTCGACACCGCCGGGCTCAGGTTCCAGACGTTCTCGAGCAGCGCGTCGCGGCTGACGATGCGGCCGTGGCGGCGGAACAGGAAGTTCGCGAGATCGAATTCGCGCTGGGTCAGCTCGACCTCGCGCCCGTCGATGCTGACGCGGCGGCGCTTCGAATCGAGCGCGTACGGCGCGAGGTCGATCGTCTCGGCGGACTCGCCGTCGCCGACGTGGCGGCGCAACACCGCGTTGACGCGCGCGATCAGCTCGCGTCGTTTCGGCGGCTTGATCACGTAGTCGTCGCCGCCGCTGGTGAGCCCGCGCACCATGTCGTCCTCGGCGTCGCGTGCGGTCAGGAAGATCACCGGCAGGCGGTTGTTCGCCGACGAGCGGATCGCGCCGATCACGTCGATGCCGCTGCTGTCCGGCAGCATCCAGTCGAGCAGCAGCAGGTCGATCGCCTCGACGCCCTGGCGGCGCCGGAACTCGGTCGCCGACTGGAACAGGCGGACCGCATAGCCGGCTTCCTCGAGCCATCCCCCGACCAGCGCCGACATGTCCGGATCGTCTTCGAGCAGGCCGACAACCAAGTCGAGTCTAGCCATGTTCCTCGTCATCCTTGAAACGAGCCCGCGGACGCGCGCGGCGCGAGGCCGGCCGACGGCGCGCAGCGGACACGCGACGACGCTCGACGCGGGTGCGGCACGCGCCGCGGCGGATGCGGATCGAGGCGGGAACGGTCGGCGGACGCGGCGACGCCATCGGCGCACGGAACGGTGCGGCCGGCACCGCAGCACGAGCGACGCGCCGATCGATTTGTGTTCGCGACGGGCATCCGGTCGCCCTCCTCCGCAGCCGGCGGACCAGAGATCCCCGCCGCTTCCAGACTCGCGCGATGCCCGCGGGCCGCGCCGTATCCGCGCTCCTCGCGGATGCCGGCGGTCGTGCGAAGCGCCGCCGGAATGCATCGACACTATAACAAAGCGATTCCGAGCGGAAGCCGTGGCCGACCCGCATTCAGCTTCGCGCCGCGGCGGCCTTTTCGCGCCGCGTCACAGGCGCGCACGACGACGACGACGCGTTTCGTCGCGCCGCTCAGGACGCGGCGGATTCGGCCGGCCGGCGCGGCAGGTAGCGCAGCCAGGCGAGGAACACCACGAGCGCGTCGAGCACGATCAGCGCCTGCCACACGTACAGATGGAACCATTCGAACCAGGTGTGGTTCCACTGGCCGAGATAGAACAGGCTGATGATGCGCAGCAGGTTCATGCCCTGGATCGCGGCGAAGCCGATGCCGATGCCGACCAGCTTGTGCTTCCACGG
>DASWOS010000158.1:0-18273 GCA_036398645.1 Dokdonella sp.
TGCTTCTCCGGCGTGTCCTCGTAGCCGCGCGAGGCCGATTCGTGGTGGTACAGCTCGGCGAACGGCGTCCACAGGTTGCGGTAGCCGGCCTGCTCGACGCGCAGGCAGAAGTCGATGTCGTTGAACGCGACCGCGAGCGACTCGTCGAGGCCGCCGACCTGCTCGTAGACGCTGCGGCGCACCGCCATGCACGCGCCGGTCACCGCGGTCATCGCCTGCACGAGCCGCGCGCGGCCCATGTTGCCGGGGTAGCCGCGCTGCATGCCGCTGTACGCGTGCGACGCGACGCCGTGGATGCCGGTCACGACGCCGGCGTGCTGGATCGTGTCGTTCGGGTAGTACAGCATCGCGCCGACCGCGCCGATCTCCGGCCGCACCGCCTGGCTGACCATCTCGTCGAGCCACTGCGGCGTGATGACCTCGATGTCGTTGTTCAGCAGGCAGATCACCGAGCCCTTGCACGCGGCGACCGCGCGGTTGTTGATCCGCGAGTAGTTGAATGGCGCGTCGTGGCGCAGCACGCGGATGAAGATGCGGTCGGCGAGGCTCGCGAAGTAGTCGCGCGTGGGCGGCTCGCTCGACTGGTTGTCGACGATGACGATCTCGTAGCGCGGGTAGGTCGTCTTCTCGACGATCGAGTCGACGCACTGGCGCAGCAGCGCGACGCGGTCGCGCGTCGGAATCACGATGCTGACCAGCGGCGGCGGGTCCGGCAGCGCGTGGCGCACGCGGAACGCGCCGTTCAGCTCGCGCACCTCGAGCACCTCGCCGACGACGCCGCAGCGGATCAGGTGCTCGCGGACCGCGCGCTGGCCGCTCACGTGCGCGTAGTGCTTCTCGCCGACGCCCGTCGCGGTCGAGCCCGGGATCGCGCGCCAGTGGTAGAGCACGCGCGGCACGTGGCCGATCTCGTCGGCGGCGATGCGTTCCGAACAGCGGAACACGAGGTCCCAGTCCTGGCTGCCCTCGAAGCCCCGGCGGAAGCCGCCGACCGCGCGCACGAGATCGCGCGAGTACACGCTCAGATGGTTGATGAAGTTGTAGCCGCGCAGCAGGTCGAGATTCCAGTCCGGCTTGAAGTACGGATCGAAGCGGCTGCCCTGCGTGTCGATCTTGTCCTCGTCGGTGTAGATCAGCTTCAGGCGCGGGTTCTCGAGCACGGCTTCGGCGATCGACTGCAGCGCCTCCGGATGCAGCTCGTCGTCGTGGTCGAGCATCGCGACGTAGTCGCCGTGGGCGAGCTCGAGCGCGCTGTTCGACGCCGCGGAGATGTGCCCGCGCTGCGCGCGCGACGTGACGCGGACGCGCGGATCGCGCGCGGCGTACTCGGCGAGGATCTTGCGCACGTGCGGGCGCTCCGACGCGTCGTCGGCGACGCACAGCTCCCAGTGCGGGTAGGTCTGCTCGAGCACGCTGTCGAGGCAGCGGCGCAGCCAGCGCTCGGGCGTGTTGTAGGTCGGCACGACGACCGAGAACGACGGCGGCGACAGCCCCGGCGGCACGCGCACCGGCTCCGGCTCGGCCGGATCCGTGCGGCGGTCGAACAGCGTCAGCCAGCGCTGATAGGTCAGCTGGCCGGCGCCGAGCTCGAGATACGAGGTGTAGAGCCAAGTGCCGAACGCGGCGAGGCTGCGCCGGCGCAGCAGGCGTGCGAGGCCGGAGCGCAGCCAGGCGCCGCGCTCGGGCCATTCCGTGCGCCGCGAATGGATGTCGCGCAGCATCTCGAACGCGGCGCGCGCGCGCGAGACGCGGCGCAGGCGCATGCGCCGCGTGCGGAACTCGCAGCGCGTGATCGCCGGATCGAAGCGCAGCGCGACCGTGTCCTGCGTCAGCAGCACGATGCCGGCGTGGCGCGCCGCGGTCGGCTTGACGAAGCTCAGGCTGATCGAGCGCGATTCGCTGAGGCCCTGACCGAAGTCGAAGTACAGGCGCGGCGCGGACACCTTGTCGTCGAGCGGCTCGAAATCGAGCTCTAGGCGGTACCAGCCGCCGGCCAGCGGATAGCGATCCGTGCGGCAGGCGAACTGCGGGTCGCCGCCGGTCGCGCGCCAGACGCCGTGCGAGCCGCGCACGGACTGCAGATGCCAGAGCGGCTCGAGCCCGATGCGCACCGCGCCGGAGCGGCGCAGCTTGGTCAGTAATCGTCGAATGCTCATGATCGGTCCTCCCTGTCGACGCCTCCCCGCGCGCGATTCACCCCCTGTTCGGCCTGACCCACGACCAGAGATTACGCTTTTCCAGCCGATCAAGTCTCGCCTCGATGTGTTGCAACACGTCGTCGTGACGCCGAACCACGCTCTCCGCGCGTTCGGCCGACGCTTCGAGCAGAGACTGCAGCCGTCTCAGCGAGCTCTGCAAAAATGCGGTCTGCTCGAGGTTCTTGCGCAACGCCTCGTGGTGCAGCTGCTCGGCCTGCGCGACCGCGTGCTCGCCGGCACGGCCGATCGCGTCGTTCAGTGCCGAGGCGAGCGCGCCGAGATCGGCCTGCGCCTGCGTCCGCGCGCACTCGGCGTGCTCGTCGACGCGTCCGCGCAGCTGGCGCAGCGCGCGCTCGAACGCGAGCGCGCGCTCGTCGATCTGCACGCGCAGGCGCTGCACCGCGCCCTGGTCGACGCTGAGCGCGCGGATCAGCGCGCGGATGTCGAGCTGGTGCGCGGCGACGTCGCGGATGTTCGCGAGCGCGGCCGCCTGCGTCTGCAGCAGCCGGCGCGCGGCCGGCTCGGCGACGACCGCCTCGTAGTCGACCGTGAACGCGACTTCGAGCCCGTTCGCGTCCGCCGCGGCCGTCGCCAGCAGGTCGCCGACCTCGAGCTCGAGGTACGGGTCCTCGCCGAACGCGGCGAGGCGCAGCACCGCGTCCTCGATCGGCTCGACGAGGTCGCCGTTGACGCGTCCGAGGCGGCGGCGCAGGTCGCGCACCGCGATCGGCGCGGCGCCGCCGCCCGGCACGAGGCTCATGCCGCTCACGCTGAACACGCCGGGCAGGTCGATCGGGTCGATGCGCAGGAAGTCGACGCGCGCGTCGTGCGGCAGCGGGAAGCGCAGTTCGAGCGTGCCGACCGTCGCCGGCAGCGGCTGCGAGACCATGCGCGCTTCGTCGTAGATCTCGTCGGCGCGCCGGTAGTACAGGTGCGCGGCCGCGGAGGTGTCGACCGCGATGCCGGCGGCCGGCAGGCCGTCGTCGGCGACCAGCGTCGCGGCGAGGCCGGCGAAGAACGCGCGGTACGCGTCCGGCTCCGCGCGCGCGGCGCGCAGGAATGCGAGGAACGGCTCCGGCACCTCGTCGCCGACCGCGACGACGCCGAGACCGTTGCCGTGCTGGAACTCGAACGCCGGGTAGCGCTCGACGAGCTCGGCGAAGAATTTCCAGACACCGAACTCGCGCTCGTGCACGTTCGTGTCGTGCATCAGCACGACCCCGCGCGCGCCGAGCTTCGGCAGCCACGACTCGAAGTCGTGGCGCACCGCGTCGTAGGTGTGCAGGCCGTCGATGTGCAGCAGGTCGATGCTGCCGTCGGCGAACTCCGCGAGCGCGTCGTCGAAGCGCGCGCGCAGCAGCCGCGAGAACGCGCCGTACAGCGGATCGTGGCGCGCGCGCAGCCCGCGGTAGATCTCCTCGCCGTAACGGCGCGCGTGCTCGTCGCCCTGCCACGAATCGACCGCGGTGCAGCGCGCCGACAGCTGCAGGCGGCGCACGGCCTGGCAGAACGCGAGATAGGAGTTGCCCGAGTCGGTGCCGAGCTCGACGAAGCAGCGCGGCCGCAGCAGCTCGACGGCGAGATACGCGAACGGGATGTGGCCGACCCATTCGTAAGGGAAGCTGATGCTCGGCCGCATCAGCACGATCGGGTGCCGCTCGAGGCGGAACTCAGCCGTCACGGCGCACCCGCTCGAGCGTGATCTCCTGCATCGGCAGCCCGATCAGGCCGGTCACGATGTCGCCGCCGGTCGACGTGAACGTCAGCGCCTCGTGAATCCAATGCTGGACGACGTGCTGATCCTGGGTGCCCTCGGACAGGCCGATCGTCACGAAGTAGTCGCCGTTCGCGAGCCGCGGCATCTCGAACTCGAAGCGCGCGCGGAACGTCTCGCCGGCCTCGACCGGAAAGCCGTCGCGGTAGCTCAGGTACGTGTTGTCGCCGAACAGCAGCTGGCCGTGGCGATCCTTGACGTAGAAGCCGAGGATCGCGTTGCCGAGCGGCGCGTCGGCGACCATGCTGACCTCGAGCACGACGCTCTCGCCGCCGATCAGGTGCGAGACCGGCCGCCCGCCGGCGTCGGTGAAGACGACGTCGGTCACGCGCGCGCGCAGGTCGCCGAACGCCGACGCGTCCGGGTCGAACGGCAGCACGTGGATGTCGTTGCGCAACTGCGAACGATCCAGCAGCTCGCGCCGCGGATCGATGCGCCGCCGCGGCAATCCGGATCGGCGCGCGTCGGCGCCGCCGGCGCCCGCACCGGCGCCGCCCTGGCGGTCGAGCAGCGTCGCCTCGAGGTACGCGTCGATGACCGTGCGCGTGTCGCCGAGCGCGCGCATGCGGCCCTGATCGAGCCAGAGCGCGCGGTCGCACAGCGCGGAGATCGCGCCGGCGTCGTGGCTGACCAGCAGCAGCGTGCCGTGCTTCTTGAAGCCGCGCAGGAAGCGCATGCACTTCTGCATGAAGAACGCGTCGCCGACCGCGAGCGCCTCGTCGATGATCAGGATCTCGGCGTCGACGTGCACGGCGACCGCGAACGCGAGTCGCACGACCATGCCGGTCGAGTAGCTGCGCACCGGCTGGTCGACGAACTCGCCGATGTCGGCGAACGCGAGGATGTCGGCGAGCCGCGCGTCGATCTCGGCACGGGCGAGGCCCAGGATCGACGCGTTCAGATAGACGTTCTCGCGGCCGGTGAACTCCGGGTTGAAGCCGCTGCCGAGCTCGAGCAGCGCGGCGACCTTGCCGCACACCTCGACCGCGCCCTCGCTCGGCTTCAGCGTGCCGGCGATCAGCTGCAGCAGCGTCGACTTGCCGGAGCCGTTGCGGCCGATCACGCCGAGCGTCTCGCCGCGGCGCACGTCGAAGTCGAGCCCGCGCAGCGCCCAGAACTCGCGGTAGAAGCGATGGCTGTCGCCGACGAGGCTCTGCAGCATCCGGTGCAGCGGCTTCGCGTAGAGCTGATAGCACTTGCCGAGGCCGGCGGCGCGGATCGCGGTCTCGACCGGCTCCCGCAGCGGCGCGGCGCCGCCGTCAGAGGACATCGGCGAATCCGTCCCGCGTGCGCTGGAACCACCAGTAGCCGAACGCCATGACCACGAGCGCGGCGAGCGTGTAGACGCCGAGCGCGTGCCAGTTCGGCGCGCGGCCGAACATGACGAGGTCGCGCGTCTGCTCGATGACGAGCGTCAGCGGGTTGTAGGCCAGCCAGCCGCGATAGGACTCCTTCAGGCTCGTCGCCGGATAGAACACCGGGCTCAGGAACATGAACACCGCGGCGATGACGCCGGAGACCTGCGCGATGTCGCGCATGAACACGCCGAGAGAGGCCATGAACCAGCTGATCCCGCAGAGCAGCAGCGCATACGGCACGTAGACGATCGGCAGGTACAGGATCGTCGCACTGAGCGCGTGCTGCGAGACGAGCACGAACAGCGCGAGCACGAGGATGCTGAGCACGGCGTGGAACAGCGCCGACGCGACCGTCACGCACGGCAGGATCGCGAGCGGGAACACGACCTTCTTGACCAGGTTCGTGTTGCCGACGATGCACATCGGCGCGCGCGTCAGGCACTCGGCGAGCAGCGAGTGCGCGATCATCCCGCAGAAGATCATCAGCGAGAACTCCGCGCGGCGGTCCGTGTGCGGCCAGCGCATGCCGAGGAACTCGTGGAACGCGAGCGTGTAGACGCCGAGCATCAGCAGCGGATTGAAGAACGACCAGAGCAGGCCGAGGTGCGAGCCGCTGTAGCGGCCGCTGACCTCGCGCTTGGTGAACTCGAGGAACACGTCGCGCCGCCTCCAGGCGCGCGCGAACAGCGACGTCGACTTCATCGGCGACCGCGTTCGGGGCGCAGGGAGAACCGGATCGAAGCGCGCGACGCGGCGCGGGCGAACAACTCGGTCCGGCGTGTCATTGGCTCTCGAACCCGATCGATGCCATTGGAGTATGCTTCGTAGTTCATGGCCGTGCAAGGCGCGCACGCCAGGAACGCAGGGCCTCGAGGGTCGCGCGCCGCGGGCGATGAACGGGCCTGCCGCATAGGGAAAGTTCATGTCGCATCCGAGCGGCGCGACGCGCCGGAGCGAACCGACCGCCGTCGAGGTCGACGACCGCGACGTTCCGCTCTGCGTCGACCTCGACGGCACGCTGCTGCGCTCGGACGTGCTCGTCGAGTCCGCGCTGTGCCTGCTGCGGCGCAATCCGCTCTACGCGCTGCGCTTCGCCGGCTGGCTGCTCCGCGGCAAGGCGAACCTGAAACGGCAGATCGCCGCGCGCGCCGCGCTCGACGTGACGCTGCTCCCTTACGAAGCGCGCGTGCTCGAATGGCTGCGCGGCGAGGCCGCGCCGCGCCGCCGCGTGCTCTGCTCGGCGGCCGATCAGACGTTCGTCGACGCGGTCGCCGCGCACGTCGGCTGCTTCGACGAGGCGTTCGGCAGCGACGGCCGGCGCAACCTTGCCGGCGCGCGCAAGGGCGAGGCGCTCGCCGCGCGCTACGGCGAACGCGGCTTCGACTACGCCGGCAACTCCAGCGACGATCTGCACGTCTGGCGCCGCGCGCGCCGCGCGGTCGTCGTCAACGCGCGCGGCGGCATCGTGCGCCGCGCGCGCGGCAGCTTCGACGTCGAGCGCGTGTTCGAGCGCGACCGCCGCGCGTGGCGCGCGTGGCCGCGCGCGCTGCGGCTGCATCAGTGGCTGAAGAACCTGCTCGTGTTCCTGCCGCTGCTGACCGCGCACCTCGTGCTGTCGCCGCCGGCGCTGGCCGGCGCCGCGATCGCGTTCCTGAGCCTCAGCGTCTGCGCGTCGGGCACCTACGTGCTGAACGATCTGCTCGATCTCGAAGCCGACCGCCGGCATCCGCGCAAGCGCGAGCGTCCGTTCGCGTCCGGCGCGTTGCCGCTGCCGGCCGGCTTCGCCGCCGCGCCGGCGCTGATCCTCACCGGCTTCGCGCTCGCGTTCGCGTGGTCGCCGCCGCTCGCGGCGGTGCTGCTCGGCTACTGCGCGCTGACGCTGACGTATTCGTTCGCGCTGAAGCGCGTCGCGATGCTCGACGTCGTCGCGCTCGCGGCGCTGTACACGATCCGCATCATCGCCGGCGCGGTCGCGATCGGCGTCGGCGTCTCGTTCTGGCTGCTCGCGTTCTCGATGTTCCTGTTCCTGAGCCTCGCGATGGTCAAGCGCTACACCGAGCTGCGCATGCTGCTGTCGAGCGGGCAGTCGCGCGCGAGCGGGCGCGGCTACGCGGTCGACGATCTGCCGCTGGTGCAGGCGCTCGGCGCGGCGAGCGGCTATCTCAGCGTGCTCGTGTTCGCGCTGTACATCAACAGCACCGCGAGCGAAGCGCTGTATCGGCATCCGCCGCTGCTGTGGCTGCTGTGCCCGCTGCTGCTGTACTGGATCAGCCGCATCTGGCTCGTCGCGCACCGCGGCGAGATGCACGACGACCCGGTCGTGTTCGCGATCACCGATCGCGTCAGCGGCGTCGTGCTCGCGCTGTGCGCCGCGGCCGTGATCGCGGCGATATGAGCGCCGCCGCGGTTTGCCGCTCGCGCGTGCGTCGGGCATCATCGGGCGCTGCATCGGATGCACGCGCATGACGCACGAAACGGCTTTCGCGAATTCGTCGATCCGCAGCGGCCGCGCGGTAGCGGACGCGAACGCGGCGTGAGCGGGCGCGACGCGAAGATCGTCGTGACCGGCGCGGCCGGCCTGGTCGGTCAGAACCTGCTCGTCGAGCTCGAGGCGCAAGGCTACGCGCGGCTCGTCGCGATCGACAAGCACGCGCACAATCTCGGCATCCTGCGCCGGCTGCATCCGCGCGTCGAGGCGATCCAGGCGGATCTCGCCGAGCCCGGCGACTGGCGCCGCTGCTTCGCCGGTGCCGACTGCGTCGTGCAGCTGCACGCGCAGATCACCGGCAAGCACGCGGACCTGTTCGTGCGCAACAACGTCGAGGCGACGCGCCGCGTGCTCGACGCCGCTCGCGAGCACGGCGTGCCGTACCTCGTGCACGTCAGCTCGTCGGTCGTCAACTCCGTCGCCGACGACGACTACACGCGCACGAAGAAGGCGCAGGAGCGGCTCGTCGTCGACAGCGGCATCCGCCACTGCATCCTGCGCCCGACGCTGATGTTCGGATGGTTCGATCCGAAGCACCTCGGCTGGCTCGCGCGCTTCATGCGGAGGACGCCGGTGTTCCCGATCCCCGGCGACGGCCGCTACCTGCGCCAGCCGCTGTACGAGCGCGACTTCTGCCGCTGCCTGGTCGACTGCATCGAGCGGCGTCCGGACGGCGCGATCTACGACGTCTGCGGCGACACGCGCATCGACTACGTCGACATCATCCGCACGATCAAGCGCGTCAAGCGCCTGCGCACGCTGATCGTGCCGATCCCTTACCGGCTGTTCCGCGGCTTGCTGCGCGTGTACGCGCTGTTCAGCCGCAAGCCGCCGTTCACCGCCGCGCAGCTCGACGCGCTGGCCGCCGGCGACGAGTTCCACGGCGTCGACACGCGCGCCGTGTTCGGCGTCGCGCAGACGCCGTTTGAGGACGCCGTGCGCGAGAGCTACTGCGACCCGCGCTACGCCGCGATCGTGCTGAAGCGATGAAGGCGATCGTCGTCGGTGCCGGCCCGATGGGCCTGATCTGCGCGCTGGAGCTGCTCCGCGCCGGCCACGCGGTCGACGTGCACGAACGCGACGACCGCATCGGCGGCATGTCGGCGAGCTTCGACTTCGACGGCCTCGCGATCGAGCGCTACTACCACTTCATCTGCAGGACCGATGCGGCGCTGTTCGGGCTGCTCGACGAGATGGAGCTCGCGGACCGGCTGCGCTGGACCGACACGAAGATGGGGCTCTACTGCGACGGCCGGCTCTACCGCTGGGGCACGCCGCTCGCGCTGCTCGGCTTCGACCGGCTCGGCTGGATCGACAAGCTGCGCTACGCGGCGCACGTCGCCTACGCGAAAGGCATCGACGACTGGAGCGCGCTCGACCGCGTCAGCGCGACCGCGTGGCTGCGGCGCTGGCTCGGCGCGCGCGGCTACGACGTGCTGTGGCGGCGCCTGTTCGAGCTGAAGTTCTACGAGTACAGCGACCGCCTGTCGGCCGCCTGGCTCGGCACGCGCATCAAGCGCATCGCGCTGTCGCGCCGCAGCCTGATGCAGGAGTCGCTCGGCTACCTCGACGGCGGCTCCGCGGTGCTGCTCGACGCGCTCGCGCGGCGCATCGGCGAGCTCGGCGGGCGCATCCATCTGCGCTCCGCGATCGAGCGCGTCGCGGTCGAGGACGGCCGCGTGCGCGGCGTCGTCGTCGGCGCCGCCGAGCAGGCCGCCGACGCGGTGCTCAGCACGGTGCCGCTGCAATACGTGCCCGCGCTCGCGCCGGATCTGCCCGAAGCGTTCGCCGCGCGCATCCGCGCGATCGAGAACGTGCCGGTCGTCTGCGTGGTGCTGAAGCTCGCGCGGCCGCTCAGCGAGAATTTCTGGCTGAACATCAGCGATCCGGCGATCGAGATCCCGGGGCTGATCGAGTACTCGAACCTGAATCCCGGCGTCGGCGCGCACGTCGTCTACGCGCCGTTCTACATGCCGAAGACGCACCCGAAGTACGCGCGCGCCGATCGCGCGTTCGTCGACGAGGTGCTCGCGTGCCTGCCGCGCATCAACCCGGAGTTCCGCCCGGACTGGGTCGTCGCCACGCACTGCCACCGCTACGAATTCGCGCAGACGGTCTGCCCGCCGGGCTTCGCCGCGGCGCTGCCGCCGATGCGCACGCCGCTCGCGGGCCTGTACATGGCCGACACTTCGTATTATTACCCCGAGGACCGCTCGATCTCGGAGAGCGTGAGGACCGGGCGCGCGCTCGCGCGCGCCGCGCTCGGCAAGGAGGACGCATGAGCGACGCCGCCGCGGATCTCGAGCGGCTCTACGCGCAACGCTTCCCGGAAAAGGAGCTCGCGCAGAAGCACGCGATCTGGCAGGTGCTCTGCGCGGACTTCTTCAGCCGCTACGTGAAGCCGACCGACACCGTCGTCGACGTCGGTGCCGGCTATTGCGAGTTCATCAACAACATCCGCGCGGCCGAGCGCATCGCGGTGGACCTGAACCCGGACGTGCGCCGCTTCGCCGCGCCGGACGTGCGCGTGATCAATGCGTCGTGCACCGCGATCGGCGAGCTCGCCGGCGCGAGCGTCGACGCGGTGTTCATGAGCAACTTCCTCGAGCACCTGCCGAGCAAGGCGCTCGTGCTCGACACGCTGCGCGAGGCGCACCGCATCCTGCGCGACGGCGGCCGCGTCATCGTGCTGCAGCCGAACATCCGCTTCCTGCCCGGCGAATACTGGGACTACTTCGACCACTACACGCCGCTGACCGACCGCAGCCTCGTCGAGGCGGTGCAGCTCGCCGGCTTCGCGCCGGAGGTCGTGATCCCGCGCTTCCTGCCGTACACGACCAAGAGCCGGCTGCCGAAGGCGGCCGTGCTCGTGCGCTGGTACCTGAAGCTGCCGCCGGCGTGGCGGCTGCTCGGCAAGCAGGCGCTGGTCGTCGCGACGAAGCGCGGCGGCGCGCGCGGCGCATGACGGCCGAGCCGACCCCGCGGCCCGCCGCGGCGCGCGCGTCGGCGCGCTTCGTGAAGTTCGTGATCGTCAGCGGCGTCGCCGCGCTGGCGAACTTCCTCGCGCGCATCGCGCTGAGCCTGCGCCTGCCGTTCCCGCTCGCCGTCGTCGGTGCGTACGGCGTCGGCTTGTCGACCGCGTTCGTGCTGAACCGGCGCTTCGTATTCGCCGGCACGACGAACCGGCTGCGCAAGCAGGTCGCGTGGTTCTTCGCGGTGAACCTGCTCGGGCTCGCGCAGACGTTCGTCGTCAGCGTCGCGCTCGCCGAGTACCTGCTGCCGGCACTGGACTGGCGCTGGCACCCGGAAGCGGTCGCGCACGCGATCGGCCTCGCGGTACCGGCGTTCACGAGCTATCTCGCCCATGCGCGCCTGTCGTTCCGCCGCGACCCGGCGGGAGCGCCGCTCGCGGGGCTGCGCGGCGGCGAGCGCGATGCGCGCGCCTGACGCGGGCGCCGCGCCGCGCCGCGCGCGCGCGGCGGCCCGGGCACAGGGCGCCGTCGTCGCGGCCGCGCTCGTGCTGCTGCTGCTGGTGCTGCTGCCGCTGCGGCCGGCGATGCCGCTGCCGGGGCTCGATCCGTCGTGGACCTACGCGCTGAACGAGGCGGTCGCGCAGCACCGCGTGTTCGGCCGCGATTTCGTGTTCTCGTTCGGCCCGCTCGCGGCGCTGTACACGCGCGCGTACCACCCGGCGACCGACGCGCTCGCGCTGGCCGGCGCCGCGATCGTCGCGCTCGCGGCGTGGGGCGGCTGCCTCGTCGTCGCGCGGCCGCGGCGGCGCTGGCTCGTGGCGCTGCTGCCGCTGCTCGTCGCGGCCTCGGAACTGCGCGACGCGGCCTACATGCTCGTGGCGCTGCTGCTGCCGTTCGCCGCGTTCGCGACCGGCCCCGGCGGCGTGCCGTCCGCGGCCGCGCCGGAGCCGGTGCGGCCGCGGCGCTGGCCGCGCGGGCTCGCGTTCGCTGCGCTCGCGGTCGCCAACGGCCTGCTGCCGTTGTCGAAGGCGAGCTTCGGCGTGCTCGTCGCCGGCGAGGGCGCGCTCGCGCTCGTGCTGCTGCTGCGGCAGCGCCGCCGCGCGCTCGCCGCCGCCGTCGTCGCGCTCGGGCTCGTCGCGCTCGCCGCCGGCTGGCTCGCCGCCGGTCAGCCGCTCGCCGCGCTGCCCGCGTTCTTCGTCGCCGAGTGGCCGGTCGTCGCCGGTTTCGGCGAGGCGATGTCGGCGCACGGCGCGTACGCCGCGGCGGTCTGCTGGATCGTCGCGGCGGCGCTGGTCGCGGCGCTGTTCTTCCTCGGCTACGGTTGGCGGCGCGCGCAGGGCGGACTGGTCTGGCTCGCGCTGTGCCTGTACCTGTTCCTCGCGTTCAAGGCCGGGTTCGTGCGCCAGGACGGCCACGAGCGCCTGTCCGCCGCGGCGCTGCCGACGATCGCGCTGCTCGGCGCGCTCGTGCTGCCGGCCCGCGGCGCCGCGCTCGGCGCGCTCGTCGCGATCGTCGGCTGGTTCGCGGTCGAGCGCTCGAGCGCCGAGTTCGGCCTCGAGCGCATCGGCGTGCGCGTGCATGCGGCGGCCGACGACGCGCTCGACGGGCTCGCGCTGCGCCTGCGGCGGCCGTCGCCGCTGCCGCGCCGGTTCGCCGAGGCGAACGCGGCGATCCGCCGCGCGGAGCCGCTGCCGCCGGTCGACGGCAGCGCCGACGTCTATCCGGACGAGCTCGCCGCATTGTTCGCGGCCGGCCTGCCGTGGGCCGGCCGACCGGTGCCGCAGAGCT
This sequence comes from Dokdonella sp., assembly GCA_036398645.1. Lineage (GTDB taxonomy): Bacteria > Pseudomonadota > Gammaproteobacteria > Xanthomonadales > Rhodanobacteraceae > Dokdonella_A. Next base: position 12,579 of record DASWOS010000158.1, read on the forward strand.
ATTCCGTGTTCACGGCACCGCTCGCCGCGCTCGACGCGGCGCATCTGGCCGGCGCCGAAGCGCCGCGCCACGTGTTCTTCGAAGTCGCGCCGATCGACGGCCGCCTGCCGACGCTCGAGGACGCGGCGAGCTGGCCGGTGCTGCTGTCGGACTACGCGTTGCAGGAGCGCGCCGGGCGGTTCCTGCACTTCGTGCGTGTGGCGGACGGTGCGGGGCCGGCGCCGCTGCCGCTCGCGACGCTGCGCGCCGACGTCGGCGTCGCGATCGAGGTGCCGGCCGCGGATGCGCCGGTCTGGGCTGCGATCGAGCTCAGGCCGACGCTGCTCGGGCGGCTCGTCGCGCAGCTGTTCCGGCTGCCGCGCGTCGAGCTCGAGCTGTCGCTCGACGACGGCCGCACGCTCGTGCATCGCTACGTGCCGGCGATGGGCCGCGACGGCTTCCTGCTGTCGCCGTACCTCGGCACGAACGACGACGTCGTCGCGCTCGTCGCGGGCGTCGACCGCGGTGCGCGCGTGCGGCGGCTGCGCGTGCTCGCGCCGGGCCTCGGCCTGTGGCGCACGCAGTGCGAGGTCACGTTCTCGGCGCTGCGGCTGCCGGTGCGGCCCGATGCGGCGCGCCTGCTCGACCCGGCGCCGCCGCGCGCCGCCGGCGCGCCGTGAGCGCGTCATGAACACGGCCGCCGCGGTCGCCGGCGCGCGCGCACGCGGCCATGCGGTGGCGGTCGCGGCGGCCGCGCTCGGCGCGCTCGCGGCCGTGCTCTGGATGCTGCCGCTGATCCCGTCGATGCCGGCGCCGGGCTCCGAGGCGTCGTGGCCGTACACGCTGAACGAGGCGGTCGCGCGCCGCCTCGCGTTCGGTCGCGACTTCGTGTTCACGTTCGGTCCGCTCGGCTCGGCCTACACGCAGCTCTATCATCCGGCGACCGACGCGCTGATGCTCGGCAGCGCGGCGGTGCTCGCGCTCGGCCTCTGCGCGGGCTTCGCGCTCGTCGCGTTGCCGCGGCGGCGGGCGCTGCTCGTCGCGCTGCCGTGCGTCCTCGCGCTGACGCAGGCGCGCGACGCGATCTTCATGATGCCGGCGTTGCTGCTCGTGCTCGGCGCGCTGCGCTGCACCGACGCCGACGTCGACGCGGACAGGCACGGCGCGGCGCGCGCGGCGGCGTTCGTCGCGGTCGCGGCCGCGGCCGGCGTGCTGCCGCTGGTCAAGGGCAGCTTCGCCGTCGTCGCCGCGGTCGAGACCGCGATCGCCGTGCTGCTGCTGATCCGTGCGCGCCGCTTCGCTCTCGCCGCGCTCGTCGTCGCGGCCGCCGCGACCGCGCTCGTCGCCGGCTGGTGCGGCGCAGGTCAGGCGCTCGCGGATCTGCCCGGCTTCTTCGCCAGCATCGGGCCGATCGTCTCCGGCTACACCGAGGCGATGGCGCTAGCCGGCCCGGACGCGGCGACGGCGGCATGGCTCGCCGCGGCGGCCGCTCTCGTCGCGCTCGCCTGGCTGCTCGTCGCGCGCCGGCGCGGCCGGCTGCGCGGCGGGCTGGCCTGGGCCGGCATCTGCCTGTACCTGTTCGTGAACTTCAAGGCCGGCTTCGTGCGCCAGGACGCGCACATGCTGATCGCGGGCAGCGCGCTCGTGCTCGCCGCGCTCGCGCTCGCCGCGTTCGTGCCGGCGCGTGCCGGGCTCGGTTTCCTGCTGCTCGGCGCGGCCGGCTGGATCGCGACCGAGCGCGCGTCGATGCCGTTCGGCTGGCGCGACGTGCCCGCGCGCCTGCTCGGCGCGGCGCGCGTGATCGGCGCCGGCCTCGAGCGCCGCCTCGCGACGCCCGGCGTGCTCGCGGCCGAGTTCGCGAATGCGAACGCGGCGCTGCGCGGCGCGCTCGCGTTGCCGGCGCTCGACGGAGGCGCGGACACGTATCCGGCCGGGCAGTCGTACCTGTTCGCGCACGGCGTCGCCTGGGCCGGCCGGCCGCTGCCGATGAGCTATGCGGCGTACCGGCCGCAGCTCGACGCGGCGAACGCGGCGCATCTCGCCGGCGCCGCCGCGCCGGCGCACGTGCTGCTGTCGGTCGAGAGCATCGACGCGCAGCTGCCGACGCAGGAGGACGCGTCGAGCTGGCCGATCCTGCTGACCGCCTACGACGTGGTCGAGCGCGTGCCGCCGTTCCTGCATCTGCGCCGCGCGCGCGAGCGCGCGCCCGCGCCGCGTGCGCTCGGCGAGGTCGACGCGCGTCTCGGCGCGAGCGTTGAAGTGCCGGCGGCCGCGGCCGTCGTCGCCGGCGTCGACATGCGGCCGACGCCGGTCGGCCGGCTCGCGCTCGCCGCGTTCCGGCTGCCGCCGGTCGGCATTGAGCTGACGCTCGAGAGCGGCCGCACGCTGACGTTGCACTACATACCCGGCATGTGCCGGAACGGCTTTCTGCTGTCGCCGCTGCTGCTGTCCGCCGACGATCTGCTCGCGCTGCTCGCCGGCGTCGACGTCGGTACGCGCGTCGTGCGCCTGCGCATCGTCGCCGACGAAACGTTCTGGCGGCCGGATCTGCATGTTCGCTTCGCGGCGCTCGCGCTCGACCGGCACGACGCCGCGCGCGCGCTGCTCGGCATCGACGCGCCGGCCGCGAGCGTTCCGGACGCGATCCTCGCGCCCGGCGCCGAGCCGGCCGATTGCAGCGTCGACGCGATCGGCGGCGGACGCGCGACGCCGGCGCGCGCGTCGCTCGCGCGCGGCGCGGTGCGGATCCAGGGATGGGCCGCGCCGGCCGCGCGCGCCGGCCTCGGTCCGGAGGAGATCTGGGCCGTGCTGACGCCGCGCGCCGGCGCGCCGAGCTATTACCGGTTGCGCGTGACGCCGCGACCCGACGTCGACGCGTTCTTCGCGCGGCCCGAGCTCGGCGCGACCGGCTTCGACGCGCGCCTCGACCTGCGCGGGCTCGCCGGTACGTACGCGCTCGAGCTGCGGACGCTGCGCGGCGGCGCCGCGCGCCGCTGCACGACGTCGCTGTCGGTCGCGGTCGAATAGCCGGCGGCGGCCGCGCGCCGCTACAGCATCCGCATCAGCTGCGGCATCAGCGGCAGCTTGCGCACGCGCACCGTCGTCGCCGCATAGACCGCGTTCGCGAGCGCCGACGCCGCGCCCGGCGCCGGCATCTCGGCGAAGCCGGCCGGCTCGGCCGAGTCGACGATCTCGACGTCGACTTCGCGCGGCGCCTGCGCGAGGCGCAGCAGCGGGTAGTCGGGGAAGTTGCGCTGGCGCACCTGGCCGTCCTTCAGCGTGATCTCGAGATGCAGCGCCGCGGACACCGCGTCGAGCAGCGCGCCGGTCAGCTGCGCCTCGGCGCCGAGCGGGTTGACGACGCGGCCGACGTCGGCGACGCAGACCGCGCGATGGATCACGAGGTTCGAGCGTTCGACCGAGACCTCGAACGCGTGCGCGGCGTAGCGGCCCGGCGTGAAGTCGCAGGCGATGCCGAGACCGTGGCCGTCGTTGCGCCGCGCGCCCCAGCCGATGCGCTCGGCGCAGCGCTTCAGCACGTCGGCGAGGCGGCCGGTGTCGAACACGACGCCGCGGCCGCGGCCGGCGTACGGCAGCCGGCGCGGCTCACCCAGCAGGTCGAGACGCAGCTCGACGGCGTCCTGCTTCGTCGCGACCGCGATCTCGTCGAGGAAGCACTGCACCGCGAACGTCTCGAACGTGTCGACCGGCTGGCACCACCAGCCGCGCGGCATGCCCGATGCGAGCGCGAAGAACGTCTTGTCGAGGTTCGCGACGAGGCCGGCCGGAAAGCCGTCCGGTTCGAGGCAGCCGGCGTAGACCGGATCGTCCTTCAGCTCCGCGTCGCGATCGTTGCGCGGCGTCGCCGCGCAGCGGTGCGACCAGCCGACGATGCGCTGGCGGCGGTCGAGCGCGGCGGCCATCGCGTGTACGCCGAACGGGCGGTAGAAGTCGTGGGCGAGATCGTCCTCGCGCGTCCACATCAGCTTGACCGGCTTGCCGGCGGCCTTCGCGATCTGCACGGCTTCGGCGACGAAGTCGTTCTTCAGCCGCCGGCCGTAGCTGCCGCCGGCGCGCGTCATCTCGATCGCGATGCTGTGGCGCGGCAGCCCGGTCAGGCGCGCGACGAGCTCGGACGCGCCGTCGGGGTCCTGCAGCGCCGCCACCAGCCGGGCGCGGTCCTCGCGCAGTTCGATCAACGCACCGGGCGGCTCGAGCGGCGCATGCGCGAGGAACGGCAGCTCGTAGCGCGCTTCGATCACGCGGCGCGCCTGCGTGCGCGCCTTCGCGAAGTCGCCGTCGCTGCGCACCGGCACGCCGTCCTCGCCGCGGTCGAGCAGCGCGTGCGCGGATGCGGCGAGTGCGGCGCTCGATTCGGCCGCCCACGGGCCCGGCTTCCAGTTCGTCTTCAGCAGCTCGCGGCCCTTCAGCGCGGCCCAGCTGCCGTCGGCGAGCACGGCGACGCCGGCCGCAAGCGCGCCGCCGAGCGCGTCGCCGGGCTTCGGGCCGGCGATCGTGACGACGTCGCGCACGCCGGCGACGCGGCGCGTCTCGGCGTCGTCGTACGATTCGAGCGTGCCGTCGAGGTGCGGACAGCGCGCGACCACCGCGACCAGCGCGTCGGCCGCGTAGGCGTCGATGCCGAAGCCGGTGCGTCCGGTCACGAGCTCGTCCAGGTCGACATCGCGCGTCGGCCGGCCGACGAGGCGGAAGTCCCGGTCCGGCTTCAGCGCGACCGGCGCGTCCGGCGGCGCGATAGCGGCCGCGCTGCGCGCGAGCGCGCCGTAGCTCAGCCGGCGCCCGTCCGGCGCGAGCACGTGCCCGGCTTCGGTGCCGAGCTGCTCGATCGGCAGCTTCCATTCGCGCGCGGCCGCCTCGCGCAGCAGCCAGCGCACCGTCGCGCCGGCGCCGCGCAGCTGGTCCCAGGCCGCGGCGCCGTCGGCGTCGGCGCTCTGGTCGCCGTAGAGGTTCGACGGGCCCTGGTCGGTGTCGACGTAGCCGTACGGCAACTGCACGACGCGGACCTGCGCCCAGTCGACGTCGAGCTCCTCGGCGATCAGCATCGGCAGCGCGGTCTTCACGCCCTGGCCGACTTCGCAGCCGCGCGCGCCGATGACGACGCGGTTGTCGCGCTCGATGCGGATGAACGGGCCGAGCGCGGTCAGGTCGTCGCCGAGCAGCTCCGGCGGCAGCGCGTCGGCACGCGCGCGCGGCACGACCAGCAGCGCGCCGCCGGCGGCGAGCGAGATCGCGAGGAAGCGGCGCCGGCCCGCGTCGACCGCGCGCGTCATCGCTTCGCGCCCTGCAACGACTCGGCCGCGCGCAGGATCGCCTTGCGGATGCGCGGGTAGGTGCCGCAGCGGCACAGGTTCGGCAGCGCCGCGATGTCGTCGTCGCTCGGCTTCGGCTTGCGCCGCAGCAGGTCGACCGCGGCGAGGATCTGCCCGGCCTGGCAGTAGCCGCAGGCGGCGACGTCCTCGTCGATCCAGGCCTGCTGCACCGGGTGCAGCGCGTCGCCGGCGAGCCCTTCGATCGTCGTGACCGCGTGGCCCGCCGCCGCCTGCATCGCGGTCGTGCACGCGCGCGCGGCCTTGCCGTCGAGCAGCACGGTGCACGCGCCGCACGCGCCGATGCCGCAGCCGAACTTCGTGCCGGTCAGGCGCAGCACGTCGCGCAGGAACCAGAGCAGCGGCATCGTCGGATCGCCGTCGTGCTC
>DASWOS010000159.1:0-6667 GCA_036398645.1 Dokdonella sp.
GAGGCGGGCCATGACGCCGTCGGCGAAGCTGGCCGGCAGGCTGTCCAACTCCTGCCGGCGCAACGTCTGGCGCACGACGTGGTAGCGCGCCCAGCGCAGCGGCAGGTCCTGCTCGGTCGCGAGACGCTTCAGCAGAAAACGCGTTTCATCGCGCTCCAGCTCGCCGTCCATCAAGGCCGACAATTGTTCGTGGATGGTCTGGTTCATGGGGTCTGGTCCTGGTCCGACAACAGCGGGCGCAATTGTTCGTCGATCGCCTCGCGGGCGCGGAAAATGCGAGATCTGACCGTACCGATCGGGCAGTTCATCGTTTCCGCAATCTCTTCGTAGCTGAGTCCGTCCACTTCACGCAAGGTGATCGCCGTCTTCAGTTCGTCCGGCAGAGCTTCGACCGTGGCGAACACGGTTCGTTCAATTTCCTGGCGCATCAATTCGCGTTCGGGCGTGGCCGATTCGTGCAGGCGCGAAGCGCCGTCGAACAGCACCGCGTCCTCGATCGCAATATCCTCGGTCGGCGGCCGGCGCCCCTGCGATACCAGGTGGTTCTTCGCGGTATTGATCGCGATCTTGTAGATCCACGTATAGAACTGGGCATCGCCGCGGAACGAGCCGATCGCGCGATACGCGCGCACGAACGCCTCCTGGGCGACGTCCTGGCATTCGCTCCAGTCGTTGACGTAGCGGGAAATCACGCTGACCAGCTTGTGCTGGTACTTCCTGACCAGAAGGTCGAACGCGCGTTTGTCGCCGTGCTGGACGCGCTCGACCAGCGCCTGATCCAAGTCGCTTTCGCCCATCCGGGCCTCTCTCCCTATTGCCGACGCGGTCAGGCATGCCGCCTAGACCGCAGCCGGCCCGATTAGTTTCGCCCGGCGGGCTCTACAGATGGGGCGGGTTCGACGCGCGCTCAAGCGCGCGCGGACGGCGGCTGCGCGGCGACCCCGAGCAGCCGCGCGCGCTCCTGCAGCAGATTCTCGAATCCGCTCGCCGGCAGCGGGCGGCAGAACAGGAACCCTTGCACGACCTCGCAGCCCTGCTCGCGCAGGAATTCGAGATGCTGCTCGATCTCGACGCCTTCGGCAACGACCTCGCGGTTCAGATTGTGCGCCATCAGGATCGTCGCCTGCACGATCGCCTCGTCGTCCGGGTCGACGCCGATGTTGCGCACGAACGCCTGGTCGATCTTGACGCGGTCGGCCGGGAACCGCTTGATGTAGTCGAGCGAGGACTGCCCGGTGCCGAAATCGTCGATCGAGATGCCGCAGCCGAGCTCGCGCAGCGCGTGCAGGATCTCGAGCAGGCTCGGGATCGACTTCATGCTGATGCTCTCGGTCACCTCGAGGTCGAGCAGGCGCGGATCGAGCTCGGTTTCCTCGAGCACCTCGGCGACCAGCGCGACGAGGCCGGGCTGGCGCAGCTGCAGCGGCGACAGGTTCACGCCGACGCGCAGCGGCAGCCCGAAGCGGAGCTGCCAGCGGCGCGCGTCGCGGCAGGCGGCGCGCAGCACCCATTCGCCGATCGGCACGATCAGACCGGACTCCTCCGCGAGCGGAATGAAGAAGCCGGGGCTGATCATGCCGAGCTCGGGATGCTCCCAGCGGATCAGCGCCTCCATGCCGACGATGTCCTCGCTGCGGCCGTCGATCTGCGGCTGGTAGAACACGCGCAGCTCGCCGTTCTTCTCGGCCTGGCGCAGCTTCGCCTCGAGCGCGAGGCGCTGCCGGTGCGACTCCTCGGGCACCGCGACGTAGACCTGGAAGTTGTTGCGGCCCATGCCCTTCGCCGAGTACATCGCGACGTCGGCCTGGCGCAGCAGGCGCTCGGCGTCGGTCGCGTCGTCCGGGTAGAAGCTGACGCCGAGCGACGCGGTGATGCTGAGCTCGAGGCCGCCGCTCAGCTGCAGCGGCACCTCGAGCGCGCGCACGATCTTCTCCGCGATGCGCACCACGTCCTCGCGCTGCACGATGTGGCGCAGGATCAGCGTGAACTCGTCGCCGGCGTAGCGCGCGATCGTGTCGGAGCTGCGCACGTTCGCGCGCAGGCGCTTGGCGACGGCGATCAGCACCTGATCGCCGACCGCGTGGCCGAGCGAGTCGTTGATCGTCTTGAAGCGGTCGAGGTCGACGAACATGACCGCGAACATCTCGCTCGTGCGGTGCGCCTCGTGGATCGCCGAGTTCAGACGGTCGTTGAACAGCAGGCGGTTCGGCAGGCCGGTCAACGGATCGAGCAGGCCGACCGCGCGACCCTGCTCGCGCGCGCGGCGGAGCTCGAGTTCGAGCGCGAGCGCGTGCGCGGCGACGCGCGCGGCGTCGACCGCGGCGCCGTCGCCGAGCAGCGGCTCGCGCCGCGCGAGCAGCAACGCGCCGAGGCAGGTCTGGCGCTCGCCGATCAGCGGCAGGCCGAGCAGACACTCGAAGCGCCGTGCGCGAACGAACGCGTCGTCGCCGGCCGCGCGCCAGGCGTGCGTCGGCTGCACGATCTCGTCGCCGGCCAGCACGCGCTTCAGACTCGCCTCGCGCAGCGGGTCCGGCGCGTCGTCGGCGCCGCCGAAGCGATGGAACGCGAACAGCGGCTGCGCACCGTCCGCCTGCTCCGGCGGCGCGGCGACCATCAGCGCGAAATCGAGCGCGAGCCAGTCGACGATCGCCTGCACGGACGCGGCGACCGCGTCTTCGCCGGCGTGCGTGCGCGCGACGCGGCCGAGCGCGGCGAGCGCCTGCTCGTAGTGGCCGAGCTCGCCGATCTCGCGGAACAGGTAGAAATGCACGAGCCGGCCGTCCTGCACCGCGAGACGCACGTGCTCGTCGACCGCGTATGCGGTGCCGTCGGCGCGCGGCTTGCGGCCGCGCGAGGTGACGCTGCCGTCGCGGTCGAGCTTCGCCTGCGCGGCGGCGCGCCGCTCCGGCGGCAGCGCGACGCAGAACCGTTCGATGCCGCCGGCCAGGAGCTGCGCGCGCGAGAAGCCGGAGCGCTGCACGAACACCGCGTTGACGTCGAGCACGCGGCCGCTGCCCGGATCGACGACGGCGAGCTCGTCGAGGCTGCCGTCGAACGCGAACTGGTAGCGGTCGCCGCCGGCGACGCCGCGCGCCGGCGCGCCGCCGCCGCGGACCGCGAGCACGGCCTTGATGCGCACGCGCGCCTCTTCGGCGGCGACCGGACTCGCGATCCATTCGACGACGCCGGGCGGCTTGCCGACGTGGCGCCACGACGACGCGCCGGGTGCGCCGAGGATGCCGATCGCCGGCAGCGGCGGCGCCGGGCGGTACTCGCGAAGTTCCGCGCAGAACGCGAGCGCGTCCTCGGCGTCGCCGCGGAACTCGAGCAGTACCAGCTCGATCTGCGGATCCTGCTCGAGGAACGCGTGCGCCTGCACGAAATCGCGCGCGGAATAGATCGCGTCGAAGCCCTGCGCGTCGAGCGCGTCGAACAGCACGCGCCGGTCCTCGCGGTCCGACGCGACGATCAACGCGGCGCCGCGCGGCCCGCCTTGCACCGCCGTCACGTCAGCCAGCGCCCGTCGCGCAGGCGCAGGCGGCGCCGCTGCTCGTCGTTGACCGTCATGCGCTCGAACATCCCGTCCAGCTCCTCGGGCGGCTCGAAACGGCCGCCGACGAACACGAGTTTGCGCTCGCTGCCGGCGTGCAGGCGCGAAATGCGTCGCAGCAGCACGGTGTCGGCCGGCCTCAGCGCGTCGATGAAGCCGATGAACAGATAGACGCCGAAATGCATGCTCTGCGCGATGTAGCGCAGCGCGTCGCCGAGGCGCTTGGTGCCGGGCACCTGCAATCCGCTCTCGCGCAGCGACGCGATGCCGCTGTCGGGCTCCCAGAGGTACACCGCCGGTCCGCCGCGCATCGCGAGCGTGCGCAGCTGCGCGAGCAGGTCGCCGACGTTCGCGGTTTCGAGAGCGACCAGGTGCCGCGGCGACTGCACGACGCGCTCGAGCAGCTTCTGGACAGTCGGCAGATCGGCTCCGTTCTCGACCACGCGCCCTCCGTCGGCCGCATTGACCCGACGCACGGCTTGCCGGGATTATAGCCGCCCCGACGCAGCATCCCGGAGCCGGTCATGTTCGAAGGCCTGCGTTTCCAGCACTGGCGCGCCGATCGCGACGACGACGGCATCGTCGTGCTGACGCTCGACCGCGCCGGCAGCTCGGTCAACGCGTTCTCGCGCAGCGTGCTCGACGAATTCTCCGAGATCGTCGAGCGGCTGTCGTTCGAGCCGCCGAAAGGCGTCGTGATCCGCTCCGGCAAGCCCGGCGGCTTCGCCGTCGGCGCCGACATCAAGGAATTCGAAGGCTTCGCGCGGAGCGGCACCGTGCGCGACGCGCTCGAGAACGGCCAGCGCCTGTTCGTGCGCCTGAGCCGGCTGCCGTGCCCGACCGTCGCGGCGATCCACGGCCACTGCATGGGCGGCGGCACCGAGCTCGCGCTCGCCTGCCGCTACCGCGTCGCCTCGCGCGACGCGTCGACGCGGATCGGCCTGCCCGAGGTCAAGCTCGGCATCTTCCCGGGCTGGGGCGGCAGCGCACGCCTGCCGCGGCTGATCGGCGCGCCGGCCGCGCTCGAGCTGATGCTGACCGGCCGCGCCGCATCGGCCGAGAACGCACGCGCGCTCGGCCTCGTCGACACGCTCGCGTCGCCGGAACTGCTCGTCGAGACCGCGAAGGAGCTGATCCGGCGCCCGCGCGCGCGGCCGATCCTGCAGCGCGCGAAGGCCTGGGCGACGAACCTGTGGCCGGTGCGCCAGGCGCTCGCGCCGGTGTTCGTCAAGCAGACCGCGGCGAAGGTGCGCAAGGAGCACTATCCGGCGCCGTTCGCGCTGATCGAGACCTGGCGCCGCGGCGGCGCGAGCATCGGTCAGCGGCTCGCGCTCGAGGCGCGCGCGGTCGCCGCGCTGGCGACGACGCCGACCGCGCGGAACCTCGTGCGCGTGTTCTTCCTGCAGGAGCGGCTGAAATCGCTCGCCGGCGGCGCCGAGCACGGCGTGCGCCACGTGCACGTGATCGGCGCCGGCGTCATGGGCGGCGACATCGCGGCCTGGTGCGCGCTGCGCGGCTTCGACGTGACGCTGCAGGACCGCGAGATGAAATACGTGCAGCCGGCGCTGGACCGCGCGCAGGCGCTGTTCGCGAAGCGGCTGAAGACGCCGGACCGCATCGAGCCGGCGCGCGCTCGGCTCAAGGCCGACGTCGACGGCGCCGGCGTCGCGGATTCGGACCTGGTCCTCGAAGCGATCTTCGAGAACCTCGACGCGAAGCAGGCGCTCTACCGCGATCTCGAGCCGAAGATGAAGGCGGACGCGCTGCTCGCGACGAACACGTCGAGCATCCCGCTCGACGAGCTGCGCACGGCGGTCGCCGCGCCGCCGCGCTTCCTCGGCCTGCACTACTTCAATCCGGTCGCGTCGATGCCGCTCGTCGAGATCGTGCGCCACGACCGCCTCGACGCGGCGAACGAGAAGCGCGCGCTCGCGTTCTGCAAGGCGATCGACAAGCTGCCGGTGCCGGTCGCCGGCACGCCGGGCTTCCTCGTCAACCGGATCTTGATGCCGTATCTGCTCGAGGCCGCGCGTACGCTCAGCGAAGGCGTGCCGGCGCCGGTCATCGATCGCACGGCCAAGCGCTTCGGCATGCCGATGGGCCCGATCGAGCTGCTCGACACGGTCGGCCTCGACGTCGCGCAATCGGTCGGCGCCGAGCTCGGGCCGTTCCTCGGGCTCGAGATCCCGCCGGCGCTCGGCGAGCTTGTCGGCGGCGGCAAGCGCGGCAAGAAGGACGGCGCCGGCTTCTACGTCTGGCAGGACGGCAAGCCGCAGAAGCCCGAGGTCGATCCCGGCTACGTCGCGCCGGCCGATCTCGAGGACCGGCTGATCCTGCCGCTCGTGAACGAGGCGGTCGCGTGCCTGCACGATCGCGTCGTCGACGACGCGGACCTGCTCGACGCCGGCGTGATCTTCGGCACCGGGTTCGCGCCGTTCCGCGGCGGCCCGATCCGCTACGTGCGCGAGACCGGCGTCGACGCGCTGAAGGCGAAGCTGAGCGCGCTCGCGCAGAAGCACGGCGCACGCTTCGATCCGCGACCCGGCTGGGACGACGCGCTGCTGCGCGGCTGAGCCGGCGCGGCGCACGCCGCGCCGCCGCGCCGCGCTCAGGCCGGCGGCGGCCGCTGCCAGAGATCCTTGGCGATGCGCACGCCGTCCTCGCGATTCGAGTACAGGCCGCGTTCGACGCGGATCTCGCGATAGCCGAGCGCGCGGTAGAACGCGCGCGCGGCGTCGTTGCCGGCGCGCGCCTCGAGATGGACGACGCCGACGCCGGCGGCGAGCGCGGCATCCTCGAGCCAGCGCATCAGCGCCGCGCCGAGCCCGCGGCGGCGGCACGCCGCGTCGACCGCGAGCAGCAGCAGATGCGCCTCGTCGTCGGTGTAGCGCATGATGCCGAAGCCGCGGAGGCCGGCTCCGATCCGGCCCGGCGCGACGGCGACGTTGACGTCGCGCTCGCGGATCGAGCGCAGCACGCGCGCCGGCGTCCATTGCCAGCGCATGCCGTGCTCGACGAGGTCGCGCGACATCGTCGCGATCGGCTCCGCGTCGCGCTCCCCGGCCAGCCTGATCGCGAACCCGGCAATCATGCGGCCAGCATCGCGCCGCGCCGCGC
>DASWOS010000160.1:0-2272 GCA_036398645.1 Dokdonella sp.
CGCGCGCGGGCGCGGCACGAACACGACCGGCGCGAGCGTGCCGATCGAAGGCGGCGTCGTCGCGAGCTTCGAGCGCATGAACCGCGTGCTGCGCATCAGCCGTGAGGATCGCCTCGGCGTCGTCGAGCCCGGCGTGCTGAACGCGGAGCTGCAGTCGGCGCTGGCGCCGCTCGGCCTGTTCTGGCCGCCGGACCCGACCTCGGCGCCGTACTGCACGGTCGCCGGCAACGTCGCCTGCAACGCCGGCGGTCCGCGTGCGGTCAAGTACGGCGCGACGCGCGAGAACGTGCTCGCGCTGCGCGCGGTCGCCGGCAGCGGCGAGGAGTTCCGCTGCGGCACGCCGACGACGAAGGGCGCGACCGGCTACGATCTGACGCGGCTCCTGATCGGTTCGGAGGGCACGCTCGCGATCGTGACCGAGGCGACCCTGAAGCTGACGCCGCTGCCGGCCGCGAAACGCACGCTGCGCGCGACCTACGCCGACGTCGCGGCGGCCGCCGACGCGGTCGCGCGGATCATGGCGCAGCCGGTCGCGCCGTGCGCGCTCGAATTCCTCGACGACGAATGCCTGCGCCTCGCCCACGCGCACGGCGGCGACGCGGTGCCGCTCGCCGGCGCGATGCTCGTCGTCGAGGTCGACGGCGAGGCTGCGACGCTCGACGCCGCGGTCGACGCGCTCGCGCGCGCGGCTCGCGGACCCGGGCTCGCGGAGCTCGCCGTCGCGCACGACGAGCGCGACGTCGCCGCGCTCTGGAGCGCGCGCAAGGCGCTGTCGCCGGCGCTGCGCACGTTGTCGCCGAACAAGATCAACGAAGACGTCGTCGTGCCGGTCAGCCGCGTGCCGGAGCTCGTCGCGGCCGCGCGCGCGATCGCGGCGCGCTACGCGTTCCCGGTCGTCTGCTTCGGCCACGCCGGCAACGGCAACCTGCACGTGAACCTGTTGCCGCGCGACGCCGACGAGCTCGCGCGCGCGCCGGCCGCGCTCGACGCGCTGTTCGACGCGGTCGTCCGCCTCGACGGCACGCTGTCCGGCGAGCACGGCATCGGCCTCGCCAAGCGCGCGTTCATGCCGCGCGCGCTCGACGCGAACGCGCTCGCGCTGATGCGCCGGATCAAGCGCGAGTTCGATCCGGACGGCATCCTGAATCCGGGCAAGCTGCTGCCGGACTGAGGGCGGCGCACCCGCGCGGCGCGCCGGCGGACGATGCGCTTCGACCGCGCGCCGGCGAGGCGTGCATGATCGCGGCGAAAGCGCGGCGCGGCGCGCGCGCGTCGTGCCGGCCGCGTGGCGCGCTCGATCAGAGCAGTGCGCGCGCCAGCACGAGCACCGCCGCCGCGTACAGCCCGGCGAGCACGTCGTCGAGCATGACGCCGAGGCCGCCGCCGACGCGGCGGTCGGCCCACGAAACCGGCCACGGCTTGATCACGTCGAACGCACGGAACAGCGCGAACGCGGCCGCGACCCCACGTGCATCGGCGTCGTGCAGCAGCGGCAGCAGCGCGATCCATTGGCCGACGAACTCGTCCCAGACGATCGCGCCGGGATCGGCGACGCGCAGCCGCGCGGCGACGCGGTTCGCGGCCCAGACGCCGAGCGCGAACGCGAGCGCGAGCCAGACCACGTAGAGCGGCGGCGGCAGCGCGCGCAGCGCGAACCACGGCACGAGCGCGACCGCCGAGCCGACCGTGCCCGGCGCGAATGGGCTCAGCCCCGCGCCGAATCCGCTCGCGATCCAGCCGGCCGCGTCGGCGAGCAGCGCGCGCCGCTGCGCGGCGTCGAGCTTCACGCGAAATGCTCCCAGCCGCGCCGCGGCAGCGCGATCGCGCGCCGCTCCGCATCGAGCAGGCGCACGCCCGCGCCGTCGACGACGCGTCCGATCCGCGTCGCACCGCAGCCGACGCGCGCGAGGTCGCGCAGCAGCTCGGCCTCGCGCGCGGCCGGCGCGGTGAACGCGAGCTCGTAGTCGTCGCCGCCGGCAGCCTGCAGCGCGAGGCGTTCGGCCGCGGCGAACGCCGCGAGCAGCGCCGACGACGCCGGCAGCGCCGCGGCGTCGATCTCGATGCCGACGCCGCTCCGCGCGGCGACGTGGCCGAGATCGGCGAGCAGGCCGTCGGAGACGTCGATACACGCGCTCGCGACGCCACGCAGCGCGAGCCCGGCGGCGACGCGCGGCGACGGCCGCTGCAGCCGCTCGATCAGCGCGTCGCGCGCGCCCGCGTCGGACCGTCGCGCCGTCCGCGGCGCGCGGCCGTCGAGGCAACGCAGGCCCGC
>DASWOS010000161.1:0-6316 GCA_036398645.1 Dokdonella sp.
CGCCGCGGCCGGTCGCGCCTTCGTCGCGGATCTCGCCGCCGGCGCCGGTCGCGGCGCCGGGAAACGGCGAGATCGCGGTCGGATGGTTGTGCGTTTCGACCTTGATCGCGAACGGCACGGCCTCCGCATTCGCGCGGAACACGGCGTCGTCGGCGTCGGCGAAGAAGCGCCTCGCCGCGCTGCCGTCGACGACCGCGGCGTTGTCGTGGTAAGCCGACAACGTATGCGCCGGCGCCGCCTCGTGCGTGTGCTTGATCATCGCGAACAACGAGCGCGGCTGCTCGATTCCGTCGAGCGTGAACGTCGCGTTGAAGATCTTGTGCCGGCAATGCTCGGAATTCGCCTGCGCGAACATCATGAGTTCCGCGTCGCTCGGGTCGCGGCCGAGCTCGGCGTAGCGGTCGGCGAGGTAAGCGATCTCGTCGTCGGCGAGCGCGAGGCCGAGCCGCGCATTCGCCGCGCGCAGCGCCGAGCCCGCGTCGGTGCCGAGCGCGACGCGCTCGAGCGGCACCGGCACGCCGGCGTCGAACAGCTGCGCGGCGGCATCGAGCGAGGTGACCACCGACTGCGTCATCGGATCGTGCAGCGCACGCGCGACCGCGCGCCACGCGTCGCCGCCGTGCGCCGGCGCGCCGGCGAGATCGAACGCCACGCCGCGCTCGATGCGTCGCACGGGAAAGCCGCAGCCGCACAGGATGTCGGTCGCCTTGCTCGACCACGGCGAGCGCGTGCCGAAGCGCGGCACGACCCAGAGCGTCGCCATGCGCGCGTCACCGTCGCGCGCCTCGACCACCTCGCGCAGGCGCGCCAGGTCCAGCGCGTCCGGCTCCGGCGCGTCGACGAAATAGACGTAGTGCGCCGCGCGCGCCGTGCAGCCCGGCGCGAGACGCGCGAGCTCGGCGTTCAGGCGGTCGATGCGGAACGCGGACAGCGCGGGCAGTCCGTCGAGGACGATCATGATGCGCGGGAAGCGGGGACAGCTCGATATGATAGCCGAAGCCGCATCCGCGAGCCGCGCTCGTCGCGGCCACGCGCCTGCGCGAGCGGCGGCCCCGGCCTCAGTTGCCGGCGAAGTTCGCGGTGCCGAGCGCCTGCAGCTTGGCGAGCATCTGGTCCGGCGACAGGTAGCCGCCGAGCTTGCTGCCGTCCGGCGCGAGGATCGTCGGCGTGCCTTCGACGCCGACCTGCGTGCCGAGCGTGAATTCGTCGGCGACCGGGTTGTCGCACTTCGCCGGCGGCGGATTCTGGCCGGCCTTCGCCGCGGTGAAGGCCGCCTTGCGGTCCTTCGCGCACCAGACCGAGACGGCCTTGTCGTACGACGGCGAGCCGATGCCGGTGCGCGGGAAGAACAGGTAGTCGACCTCGATGCCGCGCTGGTTGTACTCGGCGATCTGCGAGTGCAGCTTGCGGCAATAACCGCAGTCGAGATCGGTGAACACCGTGACCGTGTACTTCGGCTTGGCGCTCGGCGCGAATACGATGCGCTTGGACGTCGGCACCGCGTCGATGCGCGCCTTGTACTCGCGCGCGAGCCGCGACGCGGTCAGGTCGTGCTTCGTCTGCGCGTCGTAGAGCGAGCCCTGCAGCACGTACTTGCCGTCGTCGCTGACGTAGACCATCTGCCCGCCGACGATGACTTGGCGATAGCCGGGCAGCGGCGCCGCCTCGACCTTGTCGATCTTCGCCTGCGGCACGAGCTCGTGCAGCGCATTGCGAGCGGCGGCGTCCGGCGCGGCATCGGCCGCGTGCGCGGTCGGGAACGAAAACGAAACGGCGGCCGCGAGCGGCATCAAGATCAGAAAGCGCATCGCAGGTTCCTCAGTTCGTGGCCGCGCGCGTCGCGGCGATGCGGTCGAGCTCGGCGGCGAGCCGGTCCGGCGACAGCGCGATCTGCGCGGCGATCTGCGTACCGTCGTCGGCGAGCACGGTCGGCGTGCCGCTGATGCCGAGCGACTGCGCGAGCTGCGTCAGCTCCGGCACCGGGTTCGGGCAGGTCGCCTTGCCCGGGTCCTGGCCGGCCATCGCGGCCGTGAACGCATTCGGGCGGTCGTTCGAGCACCAGACCGCCTCGGCCTTCTTGTCCGCACCGGGATGGATCGACAGCGGGAAGAACAGGTAATCGACGGTGATGCCCTTCGCGTTGTACGCCGCGATCTGCTGGTGGAAGCGCCGGCAGAACGGGCAATCGACGTCGGTGAACACGGTGATCGTGTGCTTCGTCGCGATCGGCGCCTGCGGCGCGAACACGATGCGCTTGTCCGGACCGACCTTGTCGAGCGCGATCTTGCGCGCCTTCGCGCGCGAGCTCGCGGTCAGGTCGCGCTTGTTCACGACGTCGTACGCGTTGCCGTCGACGACGTAGCGGCCGTCCTTGCTGACGTAGACGAACTCGCCGCCGGCGATCGCCTCGTAGAAGCCCGGGATCGCCGACTCCTGCACCGCGTCGATCTTGACCGTCGGCGCGAGCGCGGTCATCGCCTGGCGCACCGTCTCCTCGGGCGTGGCCGCGATCGCAGGGGCGGTCAGCAGACCGAGCAGAAACAATGGAAAGCGCATGGCGACCTCTCGACGAGCGATGATGGAACCGGACCGGACGGCGGCGATGCGCCTTGCGTCGCATCTCGGCAGCCGGTCCGTCGTGGACAGGGGCCGGCGCCTCAGGTTCCAATATCGACCGATTCTCGCACGCGCGGCCCGCACGAGAAAGTGAAGTCGGTGTGACGCCGAGTTCATGACGCGGAGTTCATCGAGCGCCCTCGACGGCGGCCGCGTCCGCTCCGATGGTCCGCCGCTTCGCCGTTCCGCCCGTCACACGACTCCGGAGATCCGCATCTCAGGCCGTTCCGGCACGGTCCGCACCGCTTGCGTTCGGACAGGTGACCTACCCTCGGCACCGGGCCAATCGGGCCGAGCGCTCGGCGCTGCGAGGCTCGCGCGTCCTGCTCGCCCAGGCAGCCCGACCCTTGGCTCCTTCGCGTCGGCCGAGCGCGCGACGCCCGACGGCGCCGCGCAAGCGCTCGGCCGCTGCCAGGCTCGCGCATCCGGCGCTCGCCGAGCAGCCCGGCGCTCGGCTCCTGCCTCGCGCGTTCGGCCGAGCGCGCGACGCCCGACGGCGCCGCGCAAGCGCTCGGCCTCACCCCCTCGGGTGGTGTTTTTGGTGGAGGCGCTTCAGGCCTTCCTTCGCGACGAGCGTGTAGATCTGCGTCGTCGACAGCGAGCTGTGGCCGAGCATCATTTGCAGCGCGCGCAGATCCGCGCCGTGGTTCAGGAGATGCGTCGCGAACGAATGCCGCAGCACGTGCGGCGAAATCCGCGCCGGCGCGATGCCGGCGACGAGCGCGTGCTTCTTGATCAGCATCCAGAACATCTGCCGCGTCATCGCGGCGCGCCGGTTGCTGACGAATAGCGCGTCGCTGCGGCCGCCCTTCAGCAGCAGCGGCCGTGCCTCGGCGACGTAGCGCGACAGCCAATGCGCGGCTTCGTCACCGAGCGGCACGAGACGCTCCTTGCCGCCCTTGCCGACGACGCGCAGCGCACCCTGGCGTAGGTTGACCTGCGCCGCGGACAGCCCGACCAGCTCGCTGACGCGCAGGCCGCTCGCGTACAGCAGCTCGAGCATCGCGCGGTCGCGCAGGCCGAGCGGCGACTCCGGCGGCGCACGCAGCAGCGCCTCGACCTCGTTCTCGGACAGCGCCTTCGGCAATCCGCGCGGCAGCTTCGGCGCGTCGAGCAGCAGCGTCGGATCGGCGGCGATGCGGCCGTCACGAACGAGCATCCGATAGAAATGCCGCAGGCACGAGACCAGCCGCGCGTTCGATCGCGCCTTGTAGCCGCGACCGCTCGTTCCGCCGCGCGCGCTGCGCTCGCCGAGATAACGCTGCACGTGCTCCCGGCCGCAGTCGCCGAGCGAACGGCCTTGCGCGGCAAGCCAGCGCGAGAACCCTTCGAGATCGAGCCGGTAGCTCGCCAGCGTGTTGTCGGCGAGACCGAGCTCGCTCCACGCACGCTCGACGAACGCGGCGATCAGCGCCGCGTCGGCCGGCGCGACGGACGCAGCGGCCGCTTTCGCGGCGCCGGTGCGCGGCGGACCGGCACGCCGGCGCGCGGCGGTTTCGTTCATGGCGGACACGTCCTCGCTGCTTGCGCCGGCGAGCCTAAACCCGGACGCTAGCGCGCGTCACCGCCGTCCGCGCTTCGATGCCTCCGTCTCCCGCTCCGCTGCGGCTGCGCCTCGCCGCCGCGATCTACGACCTGTTCCCGCTGATCGCGCTGTGGATGCTGACCGCCGCGCTGTTCCTGCTCGTCGCGCACGGCCGTATCGACGCCGCGCACCCGCCGTTCGCGTACCGGCTCGGCCTGCGTGCGGCGCTGCTCGCGGTCACGACCGCGTACTTCGTCGTGTCCTGGTCGCGCGGCGGCCAGACGATCGGCATGCGCGCCTGGCGCATTCGCGTCGTCGCCGCGGACGGCGGCGTGCTGCCGTGGCCGCGTGCAGTGCTGCGGTTCGCCCTCGCACCGCTCGCGTTAATTGTTCTATGCACTGGACTCGGAATCCTTTCAAGAGCCCAAAGAAGTATCCACGACAAACTTTCCGGAAGCATGATGATTCGTATATCGAAAACCTGACGAAGGCGGCGGCCCACTCCATGGGCCGCCGCCACAACAAGAAAATCACGTGTCGCACAGCGGAACGTATGTTTGAATCATTCCCAATAAGCCGCCGTTTTTATCGCCATCAGAGAAAAGAGATAACCCGTCAATGGCTGACGGTGATAGTGACTTGGCCCAATACATTCGCGGCCCCACCCTCACCAGGATGAGAAATGTCGCTGCTGTACGGATAAAACCGAATCTGATAGGTGGAGCCCACATTCAACGGCGACAATTGCGAAGCACCCGAAGCCGGTCCGTTAACCGCCCACTGAAACGGCCCCCCGTTAGTCGACAACCACCAATCCAAACCCGAATATCCCGGAGCATTGTAATGAATTGTTGTACTGCCCGTGGTCGCCCCAACAGGAACGATTACGTGCGCCGGGTCGGCACTGAAGGTGGGCTGGGCACCTTCGACACCGGTGATGTTGATCGACATCACGATGTTCGCGCTACCGCCCTCGCCCGCATGAGTCGCGCTGTAAGGATACGCCCTCATTGAAACTGTCTCGCCTGGATTTATAGGCAGTGTCGTCGTATACGTGGGCTGGCTGTTGAATGACCATTGCCACGCGCTTCCGTTAATCGACACCCACCAGTCGAGAGCCGAATAGCCCGGCGCGCTCCACGCAACGCTCGTATTTGCCGACGTGCTGCCGTAGGGAACGACGACCGGATTCGGAGTTGCCGTTACATGCGGCTGCGCCCCTTGCACCCCGTTTATCACGACCGAAGCCAATACGTTAGCTGTGCCGCCTTCACCTGCATGTGTGCTGCTGTAAGGGTAGAGCCTTATCGCGACAGTTTGGCCCGGGTTGATCGGGAGGGCCGTAGTTCCTGACGCTTGCGAATTCAGCCCCCACTGCCACGCTCCGCCGTTCGTCGAAGTCCACCAATCCAGAGCCGAGTAACCGGGTGCGCTCCACGTTACCGTCGTATCGGCGGAGGCAGACCCATAGGGTACGGTAACCGTACTCGGCGAAGCGTGAATATACGGCTGCGTCCCCGCCACACCGGTGACCGTAAAAGTGGAAATAACAGGAGTGGCCGAGGCACTGCCACCACCCGCCAGAATGAACTTCGTCGTTCCACCGGCAGGCACGTAATCCCACTGCGCAGAAGGTGTCCCGCAGTCGAACAGCGTCGGAGTAGCGCCGTTATTACTTACCCATACGCATAGTGCCGAGCCGCCCCCGTTAGAAGCATGGTACGTCATCGTGGTCGTTCCACGAGTTTGGCCATATGGTATGACGACGGTAGCCGGCGAGGCCGTGATACTTGCGTCCGGCCAGCAATAATTGACGCTTTCATAAGAGCCACAGCGGTCGTGAGAAATAGCCGCAGTATCGTAAGATATTCCCTGGCCACCGCATGCATTATTTATCGATATCCATCGACTCGACAATGTCCACCCTTCAGGCAGCGGACCACTGCTATAACAGATGTTCAATTGTTGGTTGACCGGTAAAGGGCACCTCGAATAACCCCGATTGGATGGTGCAGGTGGTCGCGTGACGCCCCCCACGTCGATGAACTGCGTGGTTCGCTCCTTGCCGACCCCGATAAACGCCTGCATCGAGCGCATCGGCCGCCGTTGGGCGGCCGGTCGACTCACGCCGGCATCACGCCTCGATGCTGCAGCCGCGCCAGATGCATCACGTTG
>DASWOS010000162.1:0-1737 GCA_036398645.1 Dokdonella sp.
TACGGGTGGTCGACGTGGAAGCCGTACCAGAACGCGGCGAACAGCAGCGGCGGCAGCGCGAGCAGCCACGGCCGGCGGCGCGCGCGGCGCGCGAAGTCCGCGAGGCCGGACACGGTCTGCAACGGCAGCAGCACGCCGGCGAGGACCGCGACGAAGAACAGGTTGCCGGCGTGCACGCCGAGGTCCGGATGCAGCGCCGCCTCCCTCGGCGACAGCGAGATCGATCCGTTCCAGCACCAGAACGCGACGAAGCCGGCGACCGGCACCGCGTACGGCAGCGCGCGCGCCGCGATCGTGCGCCAGCCGCGCGGTCCGAGCTCGCGCCAGACCGGCCAGACTGCGACCGCGGCGAGGAACCCGGCCCAGACGACTTCGTTCTGGCGCACGCAGACGAGCACCGACAGCAGCGCGGCAGCCATGCGGTGCCGCTCGGTCAGCGTCGCGAACGTCGCCCACAGCAGCAGCGCGAGCGCGAGCACGTCGGTGTAGACGAGGAACAGCAGCGGCGTCAGGATCGGCAGCGCGGCGAACTGCGCGGTCGCCAGCGTCTCGGTGCCGGGACGGACGCGGCGCCGCAGCGCGTGGAAGCCGGCGATCGCGACCAGGCCGAAGCCGGCGTTGATCAGGCGCGCCGCATACAGCGAATCCGCGCCGAACAGCCATTCGGTCGCGGCGACGATCGCGTGATAGCCCGGAATCGTCGTCAGCGCGAGCTCTACCGTGTCGAAGCGTCCGTGCCGGAACAGCGCGATCTGCAGGTAATGGTTCACCTCGTCGGTGAACAGGCCGCTGCGATGGCGCATGACGACGATCGCGGCGACGTACAGGATCCCGAGCCCGACGCCGCAGACCCATTCGGCCGGCGGCACGCGGAAGTTCGCCGGCTTTTGAAACGAAAAACCCCGGACGAGCCGGGGTTCTTCGCGGGATTGTCGCTCGGACACGCTCAATCGGCGGCGGGCTCGGCGGCCGCGCGCGGGCGATCGACGAGCTCGACGTAGGCCATCGGCGCGTTGTCGCCGACGCGGAAGCCGCACTTCAGCACGCGCAGGTAGCCGCCCTTGCGCTCGCGGTAACGCGGGCCGAGCTCGACGAACAGCTTGCCGACGGCCTGCTTGTCGCGCAGACGCGCGAACGCGAGCCGGCGGTTCGCGACTCCGTCGATCTTCGCGAGCGTGATCAGCGGCTCGGCGACGCGGCGCAGCTCCTTCGCCTTCGGCAACGTCGTGCGGATCAGCTCGTGCTTGAACAGCGACGCGGCCATGTTCTTGAACATCGCTTCGCGGTGGCTGCTCGTACGGTTGAACTTGCGGCCGGACTTCTGGTGACGCATGGTGGATTCCTCGATCTCTATCGTTATGAGAAACCGGCGCCTGCGTCCGGCATCCCGCGGTTACCCGCTGTCAGTCAGCCTCGATCGGAACGGGCTGCTTTTCTCGACGACGCGGCCACGGACGGCCGCTTCCGGACTTCAACGAAGACGCTTTCGCGTCCTGTCGCGGCGAATTCGGCCGCAGCGGCGATCAAGGACGATCGCACGAATACATCACGGCCATGGGCGACGAGGTCACGCAAGGCCGCAGCAAGACGATCAGCCCAACTGCATGCCGTGCACGAGACCCGGCGGCGGCCAGCTGTCGAGCTTCATGCCGAGCTGCAGGCCGCGCTGGTACAGCACGTCCTTGATCTCGGTCAGCGACTTCTTGCCGAGGTTCGGCGTCTTCAGCAGTTCCACTT
>DASWOS010000163.1:0-1802 GCA_036398645.1 Dokdonella sp.
GACGGTTTCGGTGCAGCCCCAGTAGCGCCCGTACAGCGTCGTCGAGCTCGCCAGCATCAGCGCACCGGCGATCGCCTCGCCGTCGCGCCGGCACAGCACCGCGACGACGCTGCGCGGCAGCGCGCGGCCGAGGTGGCGGAAGAACTCGAGCGTCAGCGCCGGGTAGTTGCCCTTCTCGTCGAACGTCGCGAGGTAGAACTCGTGCAGCGCGCGCCAGTCGTCGGCGTCGAGTTCGTCGCCGCGCCGCCGCTCGCAGACGACGCCGGCGCGCGCGACGCGCGTGCGCTCCTGGCGGATGTTCTTGCGCTTCTTGTGGTTCAGCGCGGCGAGGAACGCGTCGAAGTCGGCCCAGCCGCGGTTCGTCCAGTGGAACTGCCAGTCGAAGCGCGCGAGCCAGTCGCGTCCGGCGAACGCGGCCGCGTCGGCCTCGAGCGCGAAGTTCAGATGCGCCGAGGACAGCTCGAGCCGCTCGGCTTCGCCCTGCATCGCGTCGAGCAGCGCGCCGCGCAGCGCGTCGGCGTCCTCGCCGGCGCCGGCCAGCAGGCGTGGTCCGCCGACCGGCGAGTACGGCACCGCGCAGAGCAGCTTCGGGTAATAGTCGACGCCGTGCCGCGCGTACGCGCCGGCCCAGGCCCAGTCGAACACGAACTCGCCGTGCGAGTTGCCTTTGAGATAGACCGGCGCCGCGGCGACGAGCCGCTCGCCTTCGTAGAGGCCGAGGTGATGCGGCTGCCAGCCGCGGCGCGGGTCGATGCAGCCGTGGCGTTCGAGTCCGGCGAGGAACGCGTGGTCGAGGAACGGGTTGTCGTCGGGCCGGAGCGCGTTCCACGCGCCGGCGTCGATCTCGTCGAGGCGGGCGTGGAAGCGTGCCTCGTGGGTGCGCGTGCGGGGTCGGCGCATCAGTCCAGCTCGGAAGGGTTCGTGCGGCGCTCGCCGCGCGGCGCGGACCGGCGGCGCGTGCGCCGCGGCGGCTACGCGGTCTGGTCGAGGAAGCGCTCGGCGTCGAGCGCGGCCATGCAGCCGAAGCCGGCCGAGGTCACCGCCTGGCGATAGACCGAGTCGGCGACGTCGCCGGCCGCGAACACGCCGGGCACGCTCGTCGCGGTCGCGCCGCCGGCGAGGCCGCTGCGAATCTTGACGTAGCCGTTGGTCATCTCGAGCTGGCCCTCGAAGATCGACGTGTTCGGCGTGTGGCCGATCGCGATGAACACGCCGTTCACGGCGACCTCGCGCGTCGAGCCGTCCTCGACGCTCTTCAGGCGCACGCCGGTCACGCCGCCGTCGTCGCCGAGCACCTCGTCGACGGCATGGTTCCAGACGATGTCGATCTTGCCGGCGTCGCGGCGCTCGAGCAGCTTGTCCTGCATGATCTTCTCGGCGCGCAGCTTGTCGCGGCGGTGCACGAGCGTGACCTTGCGGCAGATGTTGGACAGGTACAGCGCCTCCTCGACGGCGGTGTTGCCGCCGCCGACGACGGCGACGTCCTGCTCGCGGAAGAAGAAGCCGTCGCAGGTCGCGCAGGCGGACACGCCGCGGCCCTTGTAGTGCTCCTCGGACGCGATGCCGAGATACTTCGCGGTCGCGCCGGTCGCGATGATCAACGCGTCGCAGGTGTACTCGCCGGCGTCGCCCTTGAGCCGGAACGGCCGCCGCGAGAGATCGGTGCTGTGGATGTGGTCGAACACCATCTCGGTCTTGAAGCGCTCGGCGTGCTCGGCCATGCGCCGCATCAGGTCCGGACCCTGCAGGCCTTCGACGTCTCCGGGCCAGTTGTCGACCTCGGTCGTCGTCATCAGCTGGCC
>DASWOS010000164.1:0-3932 GCA_036398645.1 Dokdonella sp.
CCTCGAGCGGCATCGGGCTGCATCTCGCCCGCGTGCTCGCGCGGCACGGCTATCCGCTCGCGCTGGTCGCGCCGAACCGACCCGAGCTCGACGCGATCGCCGAATCGATCCGGCGCGAGTTCGGCGTGCGCGCCGACGCGATCGCGGCCGACCTCGAGCAGGCCGGCGCGGCCGAGCACGTGTTCGAGCGGCTGCGCGGCGTCGACGTCGGCGTGCTCGTGAACGACGCCGGCCACGGCCAGCGCGGCGCGTTCTGGGAGCTGCCGATCGAGCGCCACCTGTCGATCCTGCGCCTGAACGTCGAGGCGGTGCTGCGCGTGACCGCGCTGTTCCTGCCGCCGATGCTCGCGCGCGGCCACGGACGCATCCTCAACGTCGCCTCGCTGGCCGGCTTCGAGCCGGGTCCGCTGCTCGCGGTCTATCACGCGTCGAAGGCGTTCGTGCTGTCGTGGAGCGAGGCGCTCGCCGGCGAACTCGAAGGCCGGCCGGTCACGGTCACGACGCTGTGCCCGGGACCGACCGACACGGATTTCTTCGCGAAGGCCGGGCTCGAGGGCACGCGCGGCTTCCAGCAGCTGCCGGTGGCCGCGCCGCAGGAGGTCGCCGAAGCCGGCTACCGCGGCATGATCCGCGGCGATCGTCTCGTCGTGCCGGGGCTCGCGAACAAGGCGTTCGCGTTCTCGCGCCGGCTGCTGTCGGAGTCGATGCAGGCCACGGTCAACAAGAAGATGTACGAGAACCTGCCGCCCGACCGGCGCCGGCGCGCGCGCGGAGACCTCGAGCGCCGCGGCGGTCCGCGTCAGAGCCGATGACGCGCGCCGCCGCACCTCCGCCCGCGGCGGCGCCGGCTGCCGCGGCCGACGCCGATCCGCGCCGCGCCGATCCGCACGAATCCGCCGGCGGCGGCGACCGCCGACGCACGATCGTCGTCGTGCTCGCGCTGCTCGGCAACCTCGCGATCGCGGTGAGCAAGGGCGTCGCCGCGGCGCTGACCGGCAGTTCCGCGATGGCGAGCGAGGCCGTGCATTCGCTGATCGACACGACGAACGAGGTGCTGCTGCTGTACGGCCTGCATCGCTCGCACGTGCCGCCGGACCGCCGCCACCCGTTCGGCCACGACCGCGAGGTGTACTTCTGGAGCTTCATCGTCGCGCTGCTGATCTTCGCGCTCGGCGCCGGCGTCTCGGCCTACGAGGGCGTCAGCCGCCTGCGCGATCCGCGGCCGCTGCACGCGTTCGGCGTCAGCCTCGCCGTGCTCGGCGTCGCGTTCGTGTTCGAAGGCATCTCGTGGATCGCGTCGCTGCGCGAGCTGCGCCGCAGCCGCGGCGAAGACGGTCTGATCGCGGCCGTGCGCCGCAGCAAGGACCCGAGCACGTTCACCGTGTTCCTCGAGGACAGCGCGGCGCTGATCGGCATCGGGCTCGCCGCCGCCGGCCTGCTCGCGGCGCGGCTGAGCGGACGCGCCGAGTTCGACGCGCTCGCCTCGATCGCGATCGCGCTGCTGCTCGGCGCGACGTCGTTCTTTCTCGCGCGCGAGACGAAGGGCCTGCTGATCGGCGAGCAGGCCGATCCGCGCGTGCACGAATCGCTGTTGCGCATCGCCGCGACCGATCCGGCGATCGCGCACGCGAACGGCATCGTGACCGTGCAGCTCGGCCCCGAGCGCGTGCTCGCCGCGCTCAGCGCGGAATTCCGCGACGAGCTCGCCGCGCCGCAGATCGAAGCCTGCGTGACGCGGCTCGAGCGCGCGTTCGCCGACGCGCATCCGGAAGTGTCGGTGCTGTTCGTGAAGCCGCAGGCGAGCGAGGTGTGGGCGCGCCGCCGCGGCGCGCTGCACGGGCCGCCGCCGGAATGACCGGACGGCCGTGCGCGCGCCGCGTGCGCGGTGGTCAGTCGTCGAGAATGCCGGCGCGGAGCCGCTCGCGGCGCATTTCGATCAGGTCGTCGGCGATGTGGTTCGGGTCCATGCCCATCGTATAGGTGCCGACGAGCGCGGAATTCACGACGTCCTCGGGCGTTTCGCCCGGCGACGCGTAGACGGTCGCCTCGTCGTTGACCCAGACCGTGATCAGCGCTTCCTCGGTCGCACAGACGCGCTGCGCGAGCGACCGCGCGTCCTCGCCGAGGGAACCGATGCAAAGGTGTTTCATGTTGGACCTCGCTGTCGTTGCAGGCGGACCGCCTCCCCACGCTGGTCCGGCGGGAACGCCGCCGCGGCCGCAGGCGCGGTCTCGCCGGATTCGGTCGGAAGCCGGGAGGAACGAAGCAAGGACGGCGCCAACGCCGCGGCGGCGCAAAAAATGCGCGGGTCCGCTCGGATGCGCAGCAATTCTTACGCGAGGCAGCGATTTCTTTACGCGAGCCCGCGGCCGGTCGGCCGCCGTGGCGACTCGCGCTCGCGCGGAAACTCGCGCGCGCAAGAACCGGGCCGCGCGTCGGCGGGCTCGATGCGTGCCGGTGCAGCGCACCGGCACGGTTTCGCGAGGGCCGGTCCCGCTTCGATGCGCACGCCGCGCGGAACGTCCGCCGGCGCTCGACCTCCAGCAGATCGCGCATCGACGCCGACGCACGCGCGCTCGATCTCGTGCAGGGGGCTTCGGATCGCCGCGGACGAGGTGTAGCGCGGCGCTGGCGTCGCGGCCGATCGCCGGCGCTCGTTTCCGCCGCCCGCCGCTACGCAGCGGGTCGGCATCGGCGCGGGCGAGCGGCGCCGCCCGGTTTCGCTTCGCTGGGTCGGCGGCGCGCGGCTCTCGAGCGCGGCTCCAGCCGGCTCTAGGTCGCCGCGGACGGCGCGTCGAACGGCAGCGCGGTTGCGCCTTGCGCGGTCACCGCCGCGTGCGCGGCCGGCAGCAGCGCATCCTCGGCGTCGACGACGACGAGAATGCGTCCGGCCTCGATCTCGCTCTCGAACGTGCGCCGCACCGAGTTCGGCACGGCCGAACCCATCAGCGCCGACGACCAGGTGCCGACCAGTGCGCCGATCGCGGCCAGCAGCGCGACGCCGCCGATCGTGACGCCGAGCGGCGGGATCGCGACCGCGACCAGGCCGGCGAGCAGGCCGGTCGAGCCGCCGCCGACCGCGCCGCGGATCGCGGCCGGGATCGTGTCGGTCGTCGCGTCGATGCGGTCGTCCGGAATCGCTTCGAGCTGGATGTCCGAACGCGCGATCAGCGAAACGTCTTCGTCGGGAACGCCGGCGGCGCGCGCGGCGGCGACTGCAGCCTGTGCGACGGTGAGATCGGGAGCGCTGAAGACGCGTCGGTGTTTCATCGTTCGGCCATCCGTCGATCGGGAGACGCCGCGGTTCTCGCAACATCCATGCCACGGCAGCGGCCGGCGCGGTGCGAAACCAACGCGCGCGAGCGGGCTTTTCTTTCGCCGTCGAGGCGCCGACGATGCACGTTTTCCGCGTTGCAGCGCGCGCGCGGTTTTGGCATCGCGCTTGCTCGACGCAACGGCGGAACCTCGCCGCATCGCCCACGGAGTCGTCGTGTCACCCATCCCTCGTGCGAAGCCTGCGGCGTCGTATCGCCGCGGCCGGCGGTTCCGGCGCGACGCGGGCGCGCGGTGTGCGTCGTCGGATCGGCGCATCGACACGCGCGTCCGTGCGTGCCGCGGTGCGGCGCCGCGCGGACGTTCAATCGACGTCGAGGCGCTCGACGCGTTCGATGTCGCTCAGCCAGATGTAGGCGCTCCACGGCGGTGCGTCGGGATCGTCGAGCCGGACGAATGCGTTGACGCCTTCGATGCCGTCCGCATCCTGGAACAGCTGCACGGCCGGCCGTTCGGTCACGACACCGAGGATCTCGGCGCCGTCGCGCTGGTGCAGGCGCACGCGCGCCTGGCTCGGCAGCTCGGTCACGAGCTGCTCGATGCGAGCGATCTCGCCGGGATCGGTGCAGACGTGGCGTGCGTAGTGGCCCATGCGCGTA